>CAJKNM010000006.1 GCA_905201285.1 uncultured Eubacteriales bacterium
AATATGCTCCAAAATTTCACGGATATTTTATGCTTTCATACCTTAATATGACTAATAATGTTTATTTCGTCTTTTTTATTTCCCGAATAAAAAATTTTTTAAAAAAATTTTTTATTCTAAAATTCAAATATCTTGTTGCCGGAAATTTTTTTATCAACAACATTTGGTGTAACACAAAAAAATATAAACTTTTTACTAATTTTTTGCCAAAATTAGGTGTTGAATTCTTTTGCATTTTCTGTTATTATTAATGTTACAAACATATTACAAGATAATTCTGCGGAAAACCGTTCGTATTGGTTCCGCAGATTCTTTGTCTGTAAAAAAGCAGGCTATGATATACTTCATTTGTTTCCGTTTTCGCGGAAGCAGATATTTTTTGAGTTCGACCGGAGGTTAAGGAAGTGAAAGAAATAACAGAAATTTGGGAAAGCGTTTTAAAACAGATGGCGGAGGAAATTTCAGCGGTTTCGTTTGATACCTGGATAAAGCCGATTAATCCCGTTGAGATAACCGGAAACGAAATAACGCTGTCGGTTAAAAGCGCTCTGAATAAGAATATGGTTATGACAAAATTCCGCTCTATGATAGAAAGCTGTCTTGAATATGCATCGGGAAGGTCATTTGAATTAAATGTTATTATAGAGGATGATAATCCTGAGATTAAGGAGTCCGCTTCCGAACCGGAATCGTCTTCAATTCAGCGCAGCGCGCTGAATCCGCGGTATTCTTTTGAGAATTTCGTTGTGGGAGAGAATAATAACCTTGCATACGGGGCGGCCCTTGCCGTTGCCGATTCACCGGGGCAGAAGTACAATCCCCTGTTTCTCTACGGCGGAAGCGGACTGGGCAAGACCCATCTTCTGCAGGCTATAGGCAACAGATTCAGTGAGCTTTATCCCGGAAAGCGGGTTCTTTATACCACAAGCGAAAAATTTACATATGAGCTTATAAATGCCATCCGTGAAAAGACAAATCAGGATTTCAGAAACAAGTATAGGACTGTTGACCTCTTACTTGTGGACGATGTACAGTTTCTTGCTACAAAAGAACTTGCACAGGACGAATTCTTTCATACATTTAATGCAATCTATGATGCGGGAAATCAGATAGTATTGACCTCAGACCGCCTTCCCTCCGAGACACCCCACCTTACCGACAGAATAAAGGGTCGGTTCTCGATGGGCTTGCTCGCCGACGTTCAGCCGCCTGACTATGAAACAAGAATGGCAATTTTAAAAGCGAAAATTGAAGATGAATACTTCACCTTTGATGAAGAAATTATAGAGTATGTAGCTAACAATATCCGTTCAAACGTCCGCGACTTAGAGGGAGCGGTAAAGCGTATTCTCGCATATGCGGGCATAGAACGCACAAATACGATTTCAATAGAGCTGGCACAAAAGGCTCTTAAGGAAATTATCTCGACCCTTCCGAAGCGGAACATAACCATTTCGGTTATAATAGACGAGGTTGAAAAATATTATCACCTTCCGCAAGGCTCTCTGAGAACAAAAAAGCGTTCAAACGATGTCGCATATCCACGTCACATCGCCATGTATCTCTCGCGGGAGGTGCTTAACGAATCTTATCCGAGAATCGGCGAGGAATTCGGCAGGGATCACTCGACCGTTATGAATGCGGTCAAAAAAATCCGCAAAAATCTGAGCGGCGACAAGGAGCTTGCCGAAAAGCTTCAGGATCTTGTTAACAACATACGCAAAAACTGATTACAGACGGTGAGTATATGAAATTAAACGATACTATTGCGGCGATTGCCACCCCGAGGGGCTCGGGCGGCATCGCCATTATTCGCATAAGCGGCAGTGACTCAGAGAAAATAGCCTCTGAGATGGTTCTGCCGTACAACAACAAAAAAATATTTGACTTAGAAAGTCACAAGCTGACCCTTTGCAGAATTTGTGAAGGCGGCGACCCTAAATATATAATCGACGAAGCCCTTGTCACGGTTATGCGCTCGCCGAATTCGTATACGGGCGAAACCGTTGTAGAGATAAACTGTCACGGCGGATACCTCGCCGCGGACAGGATACTCCGCGGTCTTTTGACCTGCGGCGCAAGGCTTGCGGAAGCCGGAGAATTTACGCGCCGTGCGTTTATCAACGGAAAGACAACCCTCTGCGAGGCCGAAGCAATAATCGACCTGATGAACGCCACCTCTGATTCGGGTCTTCATAACGCCGCGGTTTCACTAACCGGAAGGCTCGGCGAAAAGATAACCGCTATCAGAGAAAGTGTGCTTGCCTTAGCAAGTCACGTTTCTGCGGCGGCGGACTATCCCGATGAGGTTGACCCGCCCGAACCAGGAGAGCTTATGCAAAGTCTTTCCGCAATCCGCGAAAAAATCAAAATACTTTTGAGCGGCTTTGATACCGGAAGGATCTTGCGCGACGGTGTCCGAACCGCAATCGTCGGAAGGCCCAATGTAGGAAAATCTTCGGTCTTAAACGCGCTTCTTCGCTGTGATCGGGCGATTGTAACCGACATTCCGGGTACTACACGCGATACGATAGAAGAGGTCATCAGCGTGGGCGGAATTGCCCTCAGACTCACCGATACTGCCGGCATACGATCTTCAGCGGACGAAGTCGAAAAAATCGGGATAGAAAAGTCAAAGGAAAATATCCGCACCGCCGACCTATGCCTTTTTGTTATCGATTCCTCTGAGCCGATAACCGAGGACGACCGCCGTATTGCCGAAGCGGTCAGCAAAAAGCGAACCGTTGTTCTTTTAAATAAGAGTGATAAACCCGCCGCCGTCCGTGAAGATGACGTGTATAACGAACTGAATATTTCACCCGAGGCAATTCTTAAAACCTCTGCACCCAAATCGGGAAGGCCCTTTGGCATCGAAGACCTTGAAACAACTGTTTCCGATATGTTCGTCATCGGAAAACTGAACCCCGACGAGGTATATCTTTCAAATGAGCGTCAGCGTGACTCGCTTCTCAAGGCGGACGCCGCAATAGAACGCGCCGAGAGCGAGCTTACCTGTGGAATGCCCTATGACCTTTTATTCATAGACTTAGAGGACGCTCTTTCGGCTATGGGTGAAATCACCGGCGAAACCGTTCAGCAGGAGATTGTAGACGATGTTTTTTCGAGATTCTGTGTTGGAAAATAGATCAATCTTTAATTTAGCTTACATTGATTTTTTAATTAACTTACTTTTTAATTAACTTACAAGGAAGGAATAAAGAATGAAAGACGGTATTACACTTTCGTTTGACTTTATAGATGAATATGTACGGTTTACAAAACCCGAATATATACAAGTGTTTCTGTACATAAAAGCGGCCGCAGAACGCGGCAAGGCTCTGCCCTCCGCTGAGGATATAGCGAGAGCCCTTGATATTTCACCGGTTAAGGCGGAGTTCATACTTGAATATTGGGCAAGCCGCGGCGAAATTGAATTTGCGGGCGGAGCCTATAAGTTCCCGCCGGAAAAGGCTTCAAATAATAATTCAAAAAAAACCGGCGATGCTAAACCGAGAGCAGCAGCCTCCGCTCGGGGCCTGTCCGAACCTCAGCATATGCGAAGCACAAGGCCGGCATACTCACAAAAGGAAATCAATGCCGCGGCAAAAGAGGACAAACAGATTTCCGGTATGTTTTATCAGGCCGAAACCATACTCAAAAAGGCCCTTTCGCCGTCCGAAACCGAGCTTCTGTTTTCGTTTCACGACTGGCTGGGTCTTCCCGTTGAAGTAATTTTAATGCTTCTGTCATATGCCACCAAAAAGGGCAAGACAACAAAGCGTTACCTTGAAACAGTCGCTATAGATTGGGCGGACAAGGGCATAGACAGCTTTGAGGCCGCCGAAGCCTATGTTTCAGAACTTGAAGCAACCGACAGCGCCGAAAATAAGGTTCGGTCAATTCTGGGGATATACGGCCGCGGTCTCTCATCGACCGAAAAAAAGTACATAAAATTATGGGTAAACGAGTTAAAGATTCCTACTGAGCTTATCTCTCTTGCCTATGACCGAACTGTTGAATATACCGGGAAGCTCAGCTGGAGCTATATGGACAAGCTTCTGCAAAGCTGGATAGCTAACGGCTATTTGACCGTTGACGATGTAAAGGCCGCCGATGAGGAATATTATAAGACAAACGGCAAAATGAATCCAAATGGCGGCGTCAAGAAACCAAAAAACAAATTTAACAACTATGACGACGGAAATATGGAAAAATATGCGGATTTAGAGGAACAGCTTCTCGATATGATGCTGGACAATGACGATTAAGGAGGAATTATTATGGAATCAGCCTATTCACTTGCCCTCGCAGAGCTCGAAAATACAAGAAAAAAAAACGCAGATGAGCTTGAACGCAGAAAAGCTGAGATACGCCGTGCCGTTCCGGAATTTTCGGATATAGAACGTCAGCTGACCGCGTGCGGCGCTTCGCTTGCACGCTGTGTCTTAAACGGCGGTGCAGGCATCGAAATAATAAAACAGCGGATTGCCGATGCCCGTCTGAAGCGTGCCGAAATTTTGAAGAAACTTTCTCTTCCCGACAATTATCTTGACGAAATATACAGCTGTAAGCTCTGCCGCGACACAGGCTATGACGAAAACGGCCGGCGCTGTGAATGTCACAAGAGGCTTATCTCTAAATATATCGGCATAAACTCAAATTTAACCGATGCCATGCGTCATCAGACATTTGACAGCTTTAACTTTTCATTGTTTGAAAACCAGCCCGATGTGAAAGGCCGACCCGTTATAAAGCTTATCAAATCGGCATATAACAAGTCCCTTGAAATGGCAAATTCCTTTGAGGTTTCTCATTCGAATATTTTTTTCTACGGCAGTTCAGGCACAGGCAAGACTTATCTCTCTTCGTGTATAGCAAACCGTGTTCTTCAAAGAGGCTTCACCGTCTGCTATCAATCGGCATTTAAGATGCTTGATATGCTTGAAAAGCTCAAGTTCGGGCGCTATGATGAGGACGAACGTACTAATGCCGAATATGAAGCAAAATACTTCTATGATGTTGATCTCCTGATAATAGATGATGTCGGAACGGAATTTATAACAGCATACTCCTCCGCTGCGCTTTTCGACATAATTAATTCAAGACTGGTAGAAGGGAAAAGCACTATCATTTCCTCAAATCTTACTCCTGTAAAAATAGGCGATATGTACGGCGGACGTATGCTTTCAAGGATAGCAGGCGCATATACCGCCATTCCGGTAGAGGGCGTTGACCTTCGTCTGATAAATAAAATTAAATAATAACCGCCGTGTGGTTTGCGTTCTGAAAGATCTTTCAATCAGTCCGCTTCACACGGCAGTTCTTTTCTATTTGACCAATACAGGCTGAATCTGTCTCTTTTCAAGCGCGGCAGCAATCGTTGCCGGAATTTGTTTGAAATCGGCCACAACCGAATTTTCCTTTGTCAGGCAGTCATCCTGGCCGAAAGGAACAAGGTAAATATTCTTCCTGGCAAGAAGCCTGCCTATATTTACCGCATTCGCACCAAGTCCGTCGTTAGTTGAAACGGCTATTACGATCGGTCTGTTATTCCGAAGCTGAGACTTCGCAGCAAGAGTGACCGTGGTATCTGCAATCCCGTTTGCAAGTTTCGCTATGGTATTTCCCGTGCAGGGCGCAATAACAAGCACATCAATAAGCTTCTTCGGGCCTATCGGCTCAGCCTCAGCTATAGTCGTTATCGCCTTTTTTTCGCAAAGCTTCTCAGCTCTTTCTATAAACCCGGCCGAACTTCCGAATCTTGTATCGGTTTCTGCACTGTTATTTGAAAAAACCGGTATAACATCGGCGCTCTCCGCTATTTCTTCAAGCACGGGAAATATCTTAGAAAACGTACAATATGAACCCGTAAATGCAAATCCAACCGTCAGCGTCTTATCCATTATTTACACCCCCAATTCCTCTAATATATTCAACAATGTATCTTTTATTATTTCCCCAGCAGTCCGCGGAGCGACCTTGCCGGGCAGCGACAAAGCCCAAATTACCTTTCGGTTTAAATCATCTGCCGTGTCAAAATCAACTCCCCCCGGTCTCGAGGCAAGGTCAATAATAAGTACATCCGGTTTTGTTTTTGACAAAACCTTAAAATTCAAAACCAAACTCGGAACGGTATTGAATATAATATCAAACCTGTCTGCAATCTCACCGATTGCAGCTGTCTGTACTCCGTTCAATCCGTTTGTCTTAATCCACGCAAGGTCACTGTACTTCCGTGCGGAAGCGGTCACATCTGCGCCAAGCGCCTTCAAAGCGGCAGACAAAACCTTTCCTATCTTACCATAGCCTATTATAAGGCATTTGCTTCCGCGAAGCGTATACGGCGTATTTGTCATCGCAACCTGAATAGCGCCCTCGGCCGTTGGGATAGCGTTCATAACAGCAAGCTCTTCCCTTGCCGCATAATCAACAACCTTAACGCCGGCCTCACGGCACATTTCTTCAAATATACAGTCTACCTTTCCCGCAAAAATAACCGTATCCTTTCCGGCTGAAGCTGTCACCTCGCTCAGCAATATCGGCGTATCGCTAAACGGAGCGTTCACCGTACTCTTATCAGTCGTATACGGCATAGGTAATACAATAACGTCCGCACCGGCCGCACAATCAGCGGCGCTTTTTGAAACCTTATCCTTAAGCTTAATTTCATCTTTATCAAGGCCGAAAACCCTGACATGGTATCCCGCGTCTGCTATCTGTGAGGCTGTGCAAAGCTGTCTTTTGTCTCCTCCTATAAATGCAAAGGTCAATAGCTTATTCAACTTAATCTCCCCTTATAACCAAAGTGCAGATTTAAAACACCTCTTCCTTATCAATGTATGAATGATATTTCAAATTTGTGAAATTTTTATACGATAAATCTGCATAAGGCACTTTATGGCACCCGAAAATTTTATATACTAAACTTGCAGACGAAAAATATATTTAATAAGGAGTGGTACCATGGCTTTTTGGTATGATATGAAAGACAAAAAATACGCTGAAAACGAAAGGAAAAGTTGGCTTCGCGCATATTTGGAGAAGCTTGTAAGCAACCTCAGGACCGAACAAAACACGAAATTTTCATCACACACAACCGGTGATGCTTATCGTCACAGTGCGGGGGATGTAGATTGCAGCAACAGTAAGACCGTTCAGGAAGTATTGGACTCATATGCCAATCAAGTCAGCTCGCTGTCACAAACTGTATCGGGAAAGGTTGACAAGGCAACCGGCAAGGGCCTGTCTGCTAATGATTATACAGATTCAGACAAGGCAGAGGTTGCAAAGATTAAAGACAAGGTCGACAAGGTAGAGGGTAAGGGCTTATCAACAAACGATTTGACTGATGACTATAAAGGTAAGCTTGACGCTTTAAACCAAAATCTCTCGAATAAGGCAAGCTGTTCATCTGTTCTTATGACCATTGTTCCTAACAATCCGTTTACACCGAAAACGGATTACCATCCGGCGACAAAAAAATATGTTGATGATTCGGTCGCAAGCAAGGTCGACAAAGCAGAGGGTAAGGGATTATCGACAAATGACTTCAATGATGACTATAAAGGCAAGCTTGACGCTTTAAACCAAAATCTCTCGAATAAGGCAAGCTGTTCATCCGTTCTTATGACTATTGTTCCCAATAGGCCGTTTACACCGAAAACGGATTACCATCCGGCGACAAAAAAGTATGTTGATGATTCTGTTTCGGCTCTCAGAACCGAGTTACTCGCTTTAATTAACAAAAGTTAAACGTCTGAACAATGGTTTTCAGACAACAGAAAAGTCCGGAAAAATTCCGGACTTTTCTGTTGTCTGAGAGCTGCCCGAAAGCAAACCCTCTTTTAAATTATTTTAACATACTTATCCAAAGTATCTTTGCAATCTGCTCGCGAAGCAAGCTGTCGAGAGGTCTCAGACTTCCGTCTTCGAATCCCGAAACAATATTATTCTCGGTCAGGAAGCTTACCGCCGCCTGAGCGTACTCGGAAATCTCAGAGCTGTCCGAGAAATCTATTCTTCCGCTTGATGCCCTTCCGTCAAAGAAAACTCTGTATACAAGCGTCATCGCGTCCTGTCTGGTTATCCTGTCGGAAAGCCGCGCTTCAATTCCGCGGTCGGTTTGGTCGCCCTTGAGCCAGCCTTCGCGGTATGCAGCGGAAGCATACGGCGCCGCCCAATCCGCAATCTCAGAGCTATCGGCAAACATACTCACATCCGCGCTGTCTATCGTGCTTCCCTTTGCGGCCGCAAGCATCTTGACAAACTCGCCGCGGGTAATCTCGTTTTCCGGTCTGAAATATCTCAGTCCGTCCTCTACATAGCCGTCAAGCAATCCCGCATAGCCGAGACTTCTTATATAAAGCTTAGCCCAGCTGTCTTCTATATCGACAAAATCAATATCCGACATTTTCGGATTTTCGATAATGGCATATCTTCCGTTTCCAACCGAATTTGCCGACATCATACCTCTTGCCTCATCGAGACTTCCGCCGATATACAGCCACCTTCCTATACTGTCGGCATAGCGATAAACACCTAAATTTGCATTATTTCCTATGCCCGTCACCTTAAAGTCAAGCAAGAGCTTATCTATAGCCTTCTCTGTCTCAATCTGCATAATTTCAGAGCGGAACTTTCCGCCGTCCGGCAAGCCGTTAGCATACGCGTCTGTATTTGAATCGGTACCTATAACAAGATAATTTTCTTCTTTTATATCCTTTCCGCTTGCAAATACCACCTCGCCGTTCTGCTTTGAAACAGAATCAACATCCGCATACATCTTATATGCCTTGACGTTTGCGCTGTCGCTCATCTCTGACTTAACCTTATCGACAAGATCGTTAATTTCATCGGGAAGAGCATCCTTGAATACCACTCCTCCGCCGCCGGTAGAACCGCCCGTACTGCCGCCGTTCGGTTTATCGCCGCCGGTGTTATCCTGTTCCCGGTTTCCGACTATACCCGAATCATAAATGTCGGTCAGATACTGATTGTTTCCGACATCAAGCTGAGCCTTAACCACAAACGGAGTATCATCGTTCTGCATAACAACGGTTGATTCGTTGCCCGATGCCACAAACATCGATGCCTCAGACGGATCGGAGAGAAGCGTCCACTTAAACTTATCCTTTGCTATGTCTATGCCAAGCTCCTTGCCCTCGGTGTCGAGTCCTACCGCGGTCAGCTCGGTTGTGCCTTCGCTTACTGCCTTGCCTAATATCTTAATACCGCCGAGCTTTGCTGCCCTTTTGTTTACTACTGTCGCGATATGCTCTGTTGAATTTCCGTTCTTATCGGTGGCAACGATTTTAACCTCATGCGAATACTTCGGTGAAAGCGTTGTCAGTGTTGTTTCATACTGTGTACTGTACGTATCCTTGCCCGCTCCGTCCTTCGTCTTTTGACAGTCAACCTTTTCATTCTTTATGACCTGTTTATCGTCAAGATATACGTTTATTGTTGTGCTGTCATCGGTTGTGAGCTTAATCGGGATTCCCACACTCGGGTCGAAAAGACTTCCGTTCAGCGGAGCCTCGATTTTAATATCCGCGGGGGTCGAGTCAACCGAAATCTTTCGGGTTTCAACCGTTACATCGCCGATTTTGTTTATGAACACAACATCCACATAATGCTCGCCGTCCGAGAGATTGAACGCCGCATAGCCCTTTGCACCTGTGCTCGCGTCATTCTTCAGTTTTGTTCCGTACTGCTTTTCGTCAATATCAAATCTGACCGTTACCTCACTATTCGGGTCGCTCGGGTCTGTTCCGAAATTTGTTATTTCATATTCAATCAGCACGTTTGAGCCGCTCGCCTGAAGATACGAAATATTTTTATCGTCCGTCTGTTGCTTTGCTCCGGTTGAGGTCAAGGTGACCTTGGCCGTCGGCGGAGTGGGAACAGGAACGCGAATATCGCCGCTTACCGCCGCCGCACTTGTGAAGTAACCGCTTCCCTCCTGCATATTTACCGCGTATGCCTTAACCCGATAGGTCTCGCCCGGTATAATCGCCGAGGAATATTTTGGCGCGCCGTTTTCGTCAATTACGGTATTCTCACCCTTAAAATAGGTCTGAACCTTTCTTTCCTGACCGTCGGCGGCTACATATCCGCCGATTGCCGGAAGAAGCTCTTCACCCGAATCGGTCTTTCTGTAAACGTTAAACTGAATACCTGTCGCATTGTCGGGGACATCCGCCTTTACATCCAGACGTCCGTCACCGCCTGCCCACGCTTCAAGATTCGTCGGCGCAGCAAGTGTTTTCGGATTTATATAGGTCAGTTTGTCTTTTCCATACTCACTCTTAAACATACTGTTATTGAGTATCGAATCTACCCTCACTATATAATCACCGCTCGGGACACCCTCAAGGCTTATTCCGGTCTTGTTTCCGGAGCCTTTTTCGTTTGCTATGATATAGCCGGGGTGGTCGTTTACCACATCTTTTCCGTCCTCGCCCTTTACTGCTTTTCCGTTTTCATCGGTCAGAGTCTCTTTTATCGGCTCGCAATTATCGTCACAGGGAACAAGCGCAATACTTACCCTTGCGTCACTGTCCGCTGTATAATTAACGCTAAGTTTATCATTTGAAATGTCGGCCGAGTTAATATTAAGCATTGGCGTTACGGTCGGAACGGTCAAAACGGTATGGTCGCTTATCGGCTTATCCGCCGTAACAGTCCAGTTTCCTTTAGCCAAATCAGCGTTTGAAAGATTAATGTACGCATATTTCTTGGTTACGCCGTTTTCTTCCTTCTCGCTGAACATCAGGTTTGCACCCTTTGTGTTGTTCTCCTCCTGGGTGAGGTTTTCGTCATATTCAACGACATTATATTCGCTGTTGTCAGGCTTCTTAACCGTAAAGTTCGTAGGCTTCTCGCCGTCATAATATACACGAAGAACAACATCGTTTCCGTTCATCATCTCATCACTTATGTCAACGGTGAAGTTGTCATTTCCGCCGCCGGTGAGAAGCTTCGGCACTCTGTAGGAAGAGCTTACCACGCTGTCAACCGTTGTTCCGACAACCTTTGCACCGCTTCCTATCCCCATAAGCTGTACCCGACCGTTTTCATCGGTAACCTCTTTAACCTCTAAGAAGCTTGTTGTCATCTTAGACGCATAACCCGTTGTGGGACTTAATCCTCCACCCGAGCCGCCTGTGCCGCCTGTGCCGCCTGTGCCGCCCGAGCCGCTCGATGACGACATTTCGGTGTTATCGAGGTCGATTTCATCAATCTCGTCTATTTCGCTTCCCTTCATCAGTCTGAACTTGTTGGTGTCATAATAGTATACACAGCCGCCGCTGAAAATAAATATCTTAACGCCGCCGGCGATGTACTTGTTCGTGATAACAAGCGTCACACCCGCAAGTTTTCCGAGGCCGGGAATGTTCAGACTTCCGCTTATCTTTCCCATCATAAAGAATTCCGGATCGGTGGTGAGCGCCAGGGTCACGTTACCCAGAACTATTCCCGAGAACATATCGACCGTACCCGAAAGCCGCATACTGAAGCCCGTTGTCCAGTCAAAGTCGCCCTTCGCCACAAATTTTATCTGGTCAAAGCCCTTCGGCGCACCGGTTATGCTAAAACTTAAGCCGTTGCCCGACACAGACATATCCGCCTGCATCACCATAACCTTAACCAAATCAAATGCCGCCATTACGCTTACCGTTACCGGAGGTCTTGCATCGCCCTTATAGTTAATCGAGCTTGCGAGGTCGCTTATTCCGCCGCCTAAGCCTATAAGGCTTGAAACACCCGGAACTATAGGAACGCTAAAGCCTTTTATCTCAAGATAGATACTGTCAAGACAAATCTTTCCGTTATTGGTTTCAGCAAGGCTCATTCTAAACGCCGAGCTTATCGGACCTATGCCTATGCCTAAGTCGACAGCGGCATTAAACTCATAGGTGTTAAATGAAACACCCATTTCAAAGCCGTTTAGCTTACCCTTATTTCTCGACCTTGCATTCGCCGCGTTCTGTCGCTGACCGGCTATCGTTGTTGCACGCGGATTTCTTGCGCTTACCATTGTGCTGTTTGGGTCGGTCGGGTTACCTGCCGCCGCACCGCTTGACAGTCTTGAATCATTGTTCTGTGAACCGCCCGCCGGGAACACCGAATCGGGAAGCTCAATTTCGACATTCGCCGCTATTCCGACAAAGCCGGTGATAAACTTTCCCTCTTCATTTCTGTCCTCGTGCTCGCCGAACAGAATCGAATCTACCGAAACGCCGAGAGAGCCGCCGTCACCGAACTTGCCCAGCGAATTTGTTGCTGAGTTTCCTTCCTTAAACAGACCTCCGCTCTGCCCGTTTGTTGTCTGAGTCTGAGCCGGCGTCTGAGTCGGCGTCTGGGTCTGCTGTTCTGACTGACCTGTCGGCCTTGCCGACTGCCACGGATGCCCTCTTGAGGGATTCGCCGCCCTCCACCTCGTCTCCTGCGGAGCTTCTGTTGCCGCCGTCTCGCCGCCGGTGTTTTCAGCGCCGCCGTTTTCAGTGCCATCGCCCTCATCCTTGCTCATACCCAACGGGAACGAAACAGAACCGCTGAAATTTATCGTATACCTTCCGTCCTGACAGCCAAGCTCACCGTAGTTCAGGTTGAAGATAAAACCTCCCATATTCTGGAGAAGCCAGCCGCCGCCGAGAAGCTGAAGCTGAGGTGCGGTTGTGTTTGACAATCCGCTTTCATCATCATCGCTGTACGCATATATGTCGGACAAAACCATACGAATCATAAACCTGTGCTTCCAGATGGTGGACGCGTTTATTATACTTAAATCGCCGTCACCCTCGACCTTCATCACATTAGGAACTCCGTTTTCATCAAACTCCGCCTTGAATGAAAGCGGCGTCATTGAATTATAGTACATAATTCGGTTAAGCTTTATGTTGTCAGAGCCGGCAATGGTTTCAAACCCCATAATATCGAAATTATTTATACCCTGATCCGTGCTGATGACAAAGCCCTTATCTTTGTTTGCGTTTTTGGCGTCCTTGCCGTCTTTATAGAGAACCTTAAATACGCCGCGGCCCTCGATAAGCATTTCACCGTCATTCTTTTCAATATCTTCCTTATAGCTTTCAAAACGCTCTTCTATCGATTTTGACGGGTCGTCCTCGGCGGAGAACATCCGCATTTCATAGGTCTTGCCTCCGGTTGTACGTGCTATCGAAATAATCGAATAGCCTCGGTTTTTATACTTCTCATCCGCCGTGGATTCTATATAATCCTCAGAATCCGAGAATTCTCGCTTGCCGAGTTCAGCAAGCGCATTTTTAAACTCTATCGTCAGCTTATAACTTCCGATTCTTCCGCCCATATCCACAAGAAGGCCGAGCTGTTTGTTCTCGGTGTCAACCGAACAGTTAAAGCTGTCGATATCGATTACCTTGCCCGTTACCGCATTTGTGAGATACGCCGTCCAGTTCGATTTATCGGTCAGGGTTTTGAAGTTGCTTCCCATTCCCTGAACCGAGAAGTATGAATATCCCTGATAATAAATCTTTTTGGGGTCTATCCCGGTGAAGCCAAGGTCGACTTCTTCGCCCCCGAGTGAGGGGAGGGTCACCACCTTTGTCGCCACCGACGGAATCGGCGTTCCGTCACCGGTCAGCTGAAGCGTGACCTTTCGGGTGTCTATCGTTTTATAGAGGGTATAGCCCTCGGTCGGCTCATACACCACCTTCGGCGCATCGGCATCCTTGTTATCCTTATTCTTCACATACACCGGTCTCGCCTTCAGCTTTATAGGAATATTCCGCTTAATGGCACCGCGGTCGATTGTTCCTATGCTGACCGTTTCGTCCGCCTCGTTCTCTGACGCAACCCACAGAGCAGGCTCTTGTGTCATATTAAGCTCGGTATCCACCTCTTTATCCTCAAACACAAGCTTGATTTTTCCGTCGACTATCTGTTTTGAATCCTTATCGGAATTATCAACAGTGACATAGAGTGTGACCTCGCCGTTATTCTCATAGCCTGTGCCATCGCTGTTGGCTTTAAGCCTATCCTTCTGGGTGACTGTCATCACACAGAAATCCGAAGTGGATTCCATACCGTTCAGTTCACCCACACCGTACATCGTGTCAACTTCGCCGCTATCGCCCGAATTTATATGCTCGGGGTTAAACATAATCGAAACCGCACTGTCGGGGTAGTTGTATTCGTTATAGTAATCGTCAAAGTTTACACTTCCGTTAACCGTATAATCCCACATTGTGTTAGCGAGGTTAAACCAGTGCGCAAACTGAATCTTATCCGGAGTACGTTTCATCTCGGCGCTTTTAAGAAGTCCGTATGCCGTCGTGGTCGAATAGGTGACACTGTCAGAGATAGAATACATCTCGGGAATATTTTTATTTTCCTCGGTGAACTCTGTCTCCTTTGTTATCGGTTTTGTTCCGCCGTCTGTATAAAACTGACCGCCGTCACTTTCAGCAATCTTTGTATCAAGAAGAACTCTTATCCCAATACCCACAGCGTCGGAGTTGGTATTCTTATAGGTATACTTGACATTCGCATAGCCGCCGTGTGCGCTTGCTGTGTTTTGGTTAATTATAAGCTGTTGGGTTATCTCGACACCCTCTACCGCCCATGTGCTTGAAATAGCGGTTCTCTCGCTGTCAAGTCGATATTCATACGGCTCGACGGTCATCCGGCCGCTTGAGCTTCCGTAGATATAATCGTGTGTTTCCTCATTCGCTCCGCTTGGGTTCTTCACTATGCGGACGGTGGTGTATGAGGTGGCGAACTTATCGTCACCGTCATACAACAGGGGCTTATTATCATCAAACCGTTTTGACGGAATACCTTTTATGGTGTTTATGCCAAAGGCAGAGCCGTCCTTCTTTTCGGTTACTTCTATATAATCGTTTCCTACATTTATTCTGTCGCTGTCTGCAAAGACAACCCCTGCAGGAATCGTACAAACGCACATAATCAGCGCCAAAGTAAAAGACAACAGTCGATTTAATATTTTTATATTCATTTATTTACCTCCTATCCTGTTATCTGCTATCCTGCTATGAACACATACATAACCATTACCTTTCGGTTCTCGGTCTGTACAAACAGCGTATACATACCCGTGCTCTCAGGCTTTAACTCAATGGTTGAGTCTGACGAAACAAGCTTTTTAAAGTTCTTTCCCTTCATCTGCGCTCCGTTATAAAAGCCTTTTTCAAACGCATATGATACCTTGTTCCCTGCCGACTCGGCATTCATAAACGAAAGCGTAAGCTTATCGCCCAGGGCGTATTCGGTCTGTCCGTTAGGTATGAGAATGTTGCCGTTAATCTTTGCGAAAACATCATCCTCACCTATTACACATACGGTTCTTTCAAGTGTGGTCTTGTTTCCGGCTTTATCCTCTCCGCTGAAGGTAAACTTATAGCTTCCCGGCGTATTCTCATTGAAAAGCGGATCATATACCACCGCCGCTTTTGAATTCTTCGCGCCCGATTCCGTATCCTCAACAGTAACCGCCTCAAACGCGGTCTTGTCAAATTCACCCGGCTTAACATAAATATCCCGATAGCCGCCGTACACGTTATTCTTATCAATAACCAACTTCGGTGCATTAAGGTCAACATGGTCAACATTTACATCATATGTGTTTGTGTTTCCTATCGCGTCTTTAACCAGGAAGGAATACTTTCCGTTCTCGGTCGGGGTGAAGGTGACGCTTTCTTGTTCCTTTCCGTTTTGAACGATAAATGTTTTTGTGCCCTTACCGTTTGTTTTAGGCTCTGCGGTAACCGTTATTGTCGGCGCAGTATTTGTCCACGAGATCGGGTTTCCGCTATCGGTCGCCGTCGGCTTTTCGGTGTCGATTTGAGTTACATCCACATACAGGGTGTCAAAGTTCCCCGCCGCGTCTCTGTATTTAAAGTTATATCTTCCGTTGTTCATAACCGAATGATATTTCGACTGTGCCGCATTCTCAATGAACACGGTGTCGTTTTGACCGTCTAAAACATCGCCCGCCGATTTCACTGTAAGCTCGATTGTTGCCGCACCCGGGAAGTCTTTCAGGGTTCCGTCATCTGCAACCATTTTATCGGATATGACTTTCGCAGAAAGCTCAGGTTTAACCTTATCGATGTTAGTTACCGTGGCAAGAAGATAATCTGTCTCGTTTCCGCTCATATCGCGGAATCTGAACACCTTTGTGCCGTTATCTTCAAAGGTATAGTCGATTGTCGCCGCATAAGAGTTTGTGTAATCTTTTATCCGATTGAGTGTGCCATCCTCTTTCTGTTCAAGGATTTGATAATCAGCGAGCTTATCAAGCGTTATTGTGGCAACAACATCAGAATTTGTCGGTGTTTCGCTGCTATAGCTTATAAACGCTCTCGGCGGAGTCCTGTCAAGGTTTGTCACATTCAGCCGAACCTCTGTTGTATTGCCCGCCCCGTCCTTATAGACAAGGTTTGTAAAGCCGTTATTATCAAATCTCACGGTATTGTTGTTGACATCCGATATTTTATATTCCTTTCCGCTGTTGTCGCGGCCCGTTACGCTTGAAAGCGTAATATTTGTCGAATCGGATACATTATCGGTGAGCTTGACAGAGGCCTCTACATAGTCCTTCTTACCGCTCGATGCCGAAACGTGGTTATAGGTAACGGCCGCGGTCGGCGCTTCTTTGTCAATCTTCATACCCTTTATGACAACCGTTCCCTTACTTCCGTTCGGGGCGGTATAGGTGAATTTATATTCATCACCGTTATCGATATTTATTAAGCCGACCGGCATACCCTTATATGAAACGACCGCCTCAACATCGTGGTTCAGATAATTAGTTGAATTATATACATAGGTATAAGTTGAATTTTTATAGTCGCTATCTTCGGTTGTTGTTGTAAACGCGCCGTCCTCAACGGGAGTATTTCCGCTTGTAAACGTAACGTCAAGCTTTGTCGGGTTCTTATCGATATAGTCAACGGCTATCGGAACGGTGGTTTCATTCCCCGCTTCATCGGTAAGCGTAAATGTATACTCGCCGTTTTTGTCAAATGTATACGATTCTTCGGTCACGGTAATATTATTGCGTGCTGAACAGTTATCCTTGATATTGCTTATGCTGACCGTAACGTCAGTATTCACGCACGAACCGCTCGACGGCTTCGCCGGCGAATATGTCACATCATAGGTCGGCGCAGTTCTGTCAAAC
This sequence comes from uncultured Eubacteriales bacterium, assembly GCA_905201285.1. Taxonomy (GTDB): domain Bacteria; phylum Bacillota; class Clostridia; order Monoglobales; family Monoglobaceae; genus UMGS1820. The sequence continues at coordinate 17,189 of CAJKNM010000006.1, forward strand.
CTGTCAATCGTATAAACCTGGTGATATAGGGTATCTCCCGCGGCGGGATTTGTCACATCGAATTCAACCGTTCCGTTTTGCGTCACAGTTAATGTAAATCTTCTGCAATCCTCCGCATTATCCGCAACCGCTCCGCTCGGGATGTTTTTCAGTCTATACTCTTTGAATATCCCCTCGTTCGGCAGGGTGACGGTAACCGTCGCGCTATCCGCATTGGTATATCTCTTATCAAGCGGAGTTGTTCCGTCTACACTAAAGATTATATTCTCCTGCGGAACATATGGCATCGAGTGATCAATCCAATCAATCTTTATAGGAAGTGACTGCTTCCTTCCCATCTCGTCCACAAGCGCATATGTCTTGTTCACGTTATCGGTAAAGGTCAGCTTATGCTCGGTCGAAAAGGCAGATGTTCCGTTTATCGACATATAGCTTATCGCGTATTTATCGGCGGCGGCCTCGATAACCTCGGCACGGATTGTCTGCAAACGTTTAACCGCCTCTAATGTTTCGATAATCTGTTCGTATGTGAGCGAATTTCCATATGAACTAAACGGATTCTCATACAGAATATTACCGTTTTCATCCTTATCTCCGCTGTCTTTAAGCTTACTCTTATCAACATCCGACGGAACAACATAGGTGTCAATATCAGCCGGATAGTTTTTCAAGTCTATTACATCACATCCGCCCATCGAAGGAACATCTATAACCGGCTTGCTTTGTCCCGGCTCGCCCGGTTTTACCTCTCCGCTCTCAAACGGCAAGCCATTTGCTCTGAATATATCCCAAAGCTTTTGAACTTCATCGTTATAGCCTGTTTCATATATATACACCGTCTGGCCGTTAGCTTCGTCTATCGCATAACCTTCTTTTGTATCATCCCATATTTTTCCGCACAGGCAAGCGTTCAACAGCCAGTCAAGCATATCGCCCGCCGGCTCGATATACTTTTTGTCTGTAAAAAAGTTATCATATATATCAGCAGGGTTTATGTCTGTTGCCGCATACAGATTATACTTAACAAGCAATATATCTTCTTCCGTTAAGTTTTCATTATTCTTATACTTCTCCGCGATTTCATTGAATTTCTCTATTGCCTGTTCAAACATAAGCGTTTTATTCTCACCGTCTACCGTATAGGCATAACCTTCTTCACGCCTTTTTTTTGCGTTCTCCTGCATTGCTTCAACATTATCGTCTGAATTAACATCACCCAAAAGCTGAGTCGGAATGTCGGTGGTTACCGTTGCGGTAACCGCTCCGCCGGTTGCCTTATCGGGTGTATATGTTGTTGTCACCTCAGCCTCCGCATTTGACGCATTGATTGTGCCAAGCTTAGTCTTTGTTACATTTCCGGCGGCATCCGATACCCTTGCCCATACCTGATATTCGCCGGTCGGCAAAGCGCCGTAATACAGCTTGTATTTCGCCGCCGCTCCGTTCTGAGCCGAAGCATTGTTCTGCATTATAAGGCTTGCATAAGCCACTCCTGTCGGGTCGCCGAAATAGCCGTTTTCGGAATATACGGGAACAGCATCATCGCCCTCGCCGTCATAACCGGTTATGCGGTTCCCCGCCGTATCCTCAAAGAAATCGGTATCGCTCGGCTCGCCCTTTGTTATCGCGGCACCCAAAACCGTAAGCGAATCGTTATCACTTGCCGATACGGTCATCTCGCCGTATTTCGCCTCTCTATCTTCGGGTATCTGAGAACTCTGTATACATTCTATTCTCGGTAGTTCTCTGTCAAAACAGCTTACATTAAAGCTCTTTTCGCCTACTTTTTCCTGTTTATCGGTTAGTGTCACCTTAACCTGACCGTTATTTTTAACAGTCAGCTTTAACACTCCGACCTCGCTTTTATCAACGCTGTCCGTACCGGAGACATTAACCGTAATATCCTCGGGGCGCTCATAGCCATCGGTTCGATAATACAGTGTAACATCGCGGCTTTCGGCGTTCGTCATACCGATAATGCCCGACATATCGGTGAAGTAAACCTCAGGTGCGGTGGTATCTGTGACAAACGAAACGTTCTTTGATGTGAAATTCTTACCCATATCGGTCACACCGAGCTCATACTTATATTTATAAACGCCGTCTTCAAACACGCCGTCAAAGTCACCTCCAAGCGGCTTTAATACGGTGAAGCTTCGTCCGTCTATACGCGAGGTTTTATATGAACCGTTCTCGCTTCGGGTTATATCAAGCTTATCGTCTGTATTGTCGCTGATTTCCGCTGTTATTGACTCAATATTGCTGAAGCTGTCTATAATATACGCATTTTCATCGCACGCGGGGTGTCTGAATTCGGGTGAAACCTTTATTGCCGTTATCTCGGGTGCTTTAAGGTCAATTTTCATCTCATCGCTCTTGATTGTAGCTTCGTGGCCGAACTTATCTTTAAATGTCACCTCGGCATATGCCGTTGTTTCGTCCTTAAATTCCGCCTTATCGGCATAGCTTTCATAGAAGTTTATGCTCTTTGTCGAGTTAAAGCTTGAAAGCGTAAAGCTGTCGGCAAGCTTATCGCCTATATAAAGCTTCATAACCGGTGCGTTTCCGCTTGAAAAGTCTATGTTCTTCTCGGTTGTGTATGCGCCGTCGCAATACTCTGCCGCTGCATCGGTCAGATAATAGTTTATATCATACTCGGGATTCACACCCTCGCGTTTCTTATCAACGGTGAGCGTTCCTGTAGGCGCCGATGAATCAAAGTAAAAGCTTCGCTGAATTATCTGTGTTTTGTTCTCGGGCATAAGCGTTATCTTTGTTAAAAGAGTATATTCGCCGTCGAACAGGTTTCCGCCGCCGAAATCCTTTTGGATTTTTTCAGCCGCAAAGTCAAATCCCTTAAGTTCGGCATTACTCGTGAACTTCTTTGTCTCTGACTTATACGACTTCAAATACGATTCAACCGACAGGTCACCCGATGAACCCTTCTTCCAACCATAGGTCACTTCGAGATAAGACTTTGAATCAAGTGAAGGAAGTGTTATAGGATTAAGCAATATACTGTGCTTATCCGAAACAACCGCATCATTCCCCTTGCTGTCCTTCGCCTTATCCGAAAGCTCAAGATTAAACGAACGTGAAGCTGTGGTGATCGCCGGTGACTCGGCCCACTCGCTGCTTCGGTTACCCACGCCGTCAACGAACTGTGCAAAAACCTTCCAGTCGTCAAGCGAATTTTCTTTCGGCGTGACGGTATATGTGCGTGTGCTGTCATTCCTGTTTCCTTCCTTAAGCGGCTCGTTTCCGCCGAGGTTTTTAAGGCGGTAATAGAACGTGTCTGAAATCGTTCCTATACCTGTGTCGGTCACGTCAAACTTAACGTCAACCGCTCCCTTGCCGTTAGGCGATTGTGTAACTCCTGTTACTGTCGGGGCGGTATTGTCAAGGTACAAGCGTATATCTTTTTTATCTTTGTTGCTTGCTGTATTACCCGACTTATCCCTCACTTCATATTCAAGGAACAAATCATAATCCGCCGGATAATCCTTGTTTAAGCGAATATTATTTAATCTGACGGTTCCCTCACCGTCTTTAGAGCTAACCGAAAGCTCAAGCGGTTCTTTCTTCGGCTTTCCGTTCTCGCCGTAGCTTATACCTAAATTCTGTTTGTTATTGTTTTTATCCCAATAAACGATTGAAATTTTGGCTACGCTGTCAAAGCCGCCATCATCGGTGAATGTAAGGCTTGCATCCGAGTCAAACGCCTTTGACCAATCTTTGTTTACAGTCGCTTTTTGGAATTCGGGCGCCTTACTGTCAACGGTAATGCCGATATTCAGCGGCATAAGGTCACTCATATCCTTAGGAATCTTCAAGCATGAGCCGTCTACCTCCATATCCGCGATATTTTTAAGCTTTCCACCGCTATATGTCAGCAAATCATTGTCGCAGACAAAATATTTATTATCACTGTCATATTTCCCCGCGAAGTTCAGCTTATACATATCATACCCGTTCACTGTCGCCGGTGTATATTTAAAGTAAAGCTCGGTATACGCATCGGATTTTACACCTCTGTCCCATGCACCCTTGCTGACGCCGACAACTCTTGCACCGACCAAATCGGCATATACATCGTTATTTGTCGGCTTGCCTTTTGCGTCATATACTCTAAGTTTAAGTTTTGTGCTTCCGTTCAAACAGCTTTTTTGTATCTCATCGTCAAGCACAATTCTGAAAATCGGGCATCTTTCGCTCTCAGATGAGAACATTATCGGCTGACTTCCGTTCGCGCCGACAATCTCGGCCGGAACCTCTCCGTACACATTGCACTTTCTGTCACTTGATGTCATATTGCTTATCTGAGGATAGAACTTCATATTGTTATCGGTGAAGGCTCTCTTATTAAAGCGTGTATACGTGTCATCGGTTAAATATTTATCATTATCCATTGACACCGATGTGCTTCCCGTCAGGGCGTTTCCCGCTATATCGGTTATATACTGAGTCCCCGAAAGGCTTGACGCGTTAAGTTTAACCTTAAGCTCGGTCGGCATCTCGGTATTATCGGGTATCTTATACTCAAATATAAGCCTGTCATCCTTCGCCTCTTTAAAGTCGGCTGTAAAGCTGTTGGTATTTTTATCATTATACGGCTCTTGTTTGTTGGTGGGGTTATATTCCGTCACCTTTAACTTAATCTCATTCTTTTTATTATTATCTATTTTAATATTCTCGTTAAACTTAACATTGAACAGAACCGTATCACCGGGCCGAACGGTATAAACCTCATCACCGGCGATGTTCGTTGTTTTTCTGAAGTTTCTACCGTTTTCGATTCCGCACGAGCTGATTTCCGGCCCTTTTGTGTCACGAAGGAACACCCTGATCTTCTGAACCGAGCTTCCGTTCCACTTTTTAAGTCCCTTTCTTGATGAACGAACGTTCATAATCATTCTGGTTATGTCAGAGTTAAGTTTCTGCCAGTCGGTATAGACGGTACGCGTTCCGTCATACCAATTCTCCTGAGTTGTTATCTCCTGTTGGATACTTGACTTTCCCGAGGCATAAAACCTAAGATTTATCACGCCCCTGTGCTTATTTGTCGTTCCCTTATAGTTATCGGTCTCCGCCGCTATAGCCACCTCTAAATCGCCCTTTTTTATAAGCTTTTTCAGATTGCTGTCAAAGTTCGCCGCAAAGTCAACCTTATAATTGTTCTTGTCGCTTGAATCATTATACACGGCATAGAGATACTTTCCGCCGCCGAGTGACGCGCCGTATTCCGACTGTATAGTGTCATAGACAAGTTTTGTGTTCTTACTAAAGCCGTCATAATAATCCTGACCTCTGTAATACTTAAAATTCTTAAAAACCGATTTTTCGCTTGAAATATTCTCAACCTTTTCGTTATCACCGGCCTTAAGTATCCTGTCCTCGCTGAGCCCGACCGTTCCCCAGCCCTTTGACGCATCGCGCCATGATATTTCGGCTCTGCCGCTGAAGTCCTTGTGACCCGCAAACACCGTCAGCGGAACCGTTCCGATAATCATAACCGCCGTCAATGTAAGGCTTAAAAATCGTTTTTTCTTCATACCAATACCTCCATATTAGTTTTATTTGAATCAAGGTTCAGTTCAAAGTCATACTTCATCGCAAGGGCACGAAAAAGCTCTTGCATAACATTGTTTGCTATACTTCTGACATCTATCTTCATCATATAGTCAATCACCTGTTTTTGTTCCTCAACAGGCACCGAATATGCCCCGAGGCTCATCGTTAAAAACCTTTGAAGCTTCTTCTCAAGCGTAAAATATTTATCGCACTTTTTCGCCATATAGCTTCGCATTATCCCCGACGTTCCGATATCCAGCTCATAAAAATCGCTCTCGCTGTATTCGGGAAGATACGGCTTGAAAATTTTATAAAGCTCGGTCGATGTTTTCTGAACAATATACTTCGCCGTCTCGGGGAAAGAGTATGCCTCGGTATAAATCTCCCGAAGGTTCTCGTTAAGCTCGGTAAGCGTCATCTGAATAGATGTTTCGACCGCATATATGTATATGGGTTTTAACCCATAATCCACTATTTTCCGCGCCATTCCGAACTGGTTTCCGAACATAAATTCAATCAATTCCATCAAAACCCCGCTCTTTGAATGAAACAGGTTCTGAAACGAACTGTTTGAAACTCCCGACTCTTTGGCTATCTCTGCCATGGTTGTGCTTAAATATCCCTTCTCAATAAAAAGCCTCACACAAACCGATAAAATCCGCTTGCGTGTCTCTGCGCTATCTCTTCTCATTGCTATCGCAATCACTCCATCCTATGTTATGCAGAAAAATCAATATATATTTTGCTTTTGCGTCACAAAAAATTCATAAAAAAATGCTTGACAAACAAATAACAATATGATATTATTTGAATAAATTGAGGGAATACTTTCCTGAGTTGTCCACAGGTGCATAAAAACGCATTTTTGGTTTATAATTTAATATAGCGTATAATGGGAGCCAGCTGTCTGTAGAGGATGCGCTCCCTTTTTACATATTCGGAAAAGGAGGTGGAGATTTTGGCAACCGAAACAGTAAACAGAGTTCTTCAAAAAGAAAGGGAATCCGAAACGCGTATGGCTAACGCAAGGCTTGACGCAAAGCAGCAAAGCGACCGGCTGATAAAGGATTCCGGTGCAGAAGCGGCACAGATGATTACCGACGCAAAACAGCGGGCGGCGGATATTATTTCCGGCGCAAACGCAAAGGCCGAAGCGGAGTATTCGGCGGCGGCCGAAAAGGCTGACAGGAAATGCAGGGAATTAAAAGAAAAAAACAGCGGTCTTAAAGAAAAGGCTGTTGATATAACGGCAAAAATTTTGTTTTAAGATCGGTCATATGAGAGAAGGTGTGTAAATGGCAAAGCTTCAAATGCAAAAGATTGAAATAATCGCACTTTTGAAGGACAGTAAGAATGTAATAGAGCGGCTTCAGCGGCGAAAAGCCGTCGAGCTTATCAATATTGACGACGACAAGCTTATCAAAATGAACACAAGCTCTGAAATGGCACAGTTTGAAAGGAGTCTCGCGACGGCAAATTCCGCGCTTGAGATTCTTGATAAAAGTATCGGATATAAGCCGTCGCTTTTGGAAGCCTTAAACGGCAGACACGCAATATCAACGGCGAATTTCGCCGAGAGGAAAAAGCAAACCGATAAAACTCTGTCAATGTGCAGAAGCATCACCGATTGCTCAAAAAAAATCAGCGCATACAAGGCTGATTCGGTCAAGGCTCAGACAAACATAGATACTCTTAAGCCGTGGCTGAGCATGGACCTTCCGAGAGGTTTTAAAGGCACAAAGCGTACCTCCGCATTTATCGGAAGCCTTCCGGGAACAGTGTCGGCCGGTGAGGTCGAAGCCGCACTTTCAGGCAACACCGATACAGCGGCAGATGTTGACATTATATTTTCTTCCAAGGAGCAGACGGGTATGGTTATTGTCTGTGGAAAAGCGGACGAGGATACCGTTTTTGACCGCCTGCGCGATATGGGCTTCAGCCGAATAATGTCAGAGAGTTCACAGACGCCTATGGAGGAAACCGCCGCGCTGAAAGCGCAGATTTCAGACAATGACAAAAAAATTGCCGACTGTACCGATAAGATAAAATCCTTTTCGGACAAACGCGGTGATATAGAATTTCTGATTGACTTTCTCACTATGCGGCGTGACAAGTATGACGCAATAAACAAGCTCGGCGTAAGCCAAAGCACGGTAATAATCAGCGGGTATATCCCCAAAAAATATGTGGACGGCCTTATTTTGGAATTCGACAAAAAATATGTATGCGCCGTTAGCGTATATGACCCCGATGAGGATGACGATGTTCCTGTGCTTCTTGAAAACGGCGCGTTTTCACGCCCTGTCGAGGGAATCACCGAGATGTATGCAATGCCCAACAAGCGGGATGTCGACCCGAACCCGGCAATGGCATTCTTCTACTATCTGTTTTTCGGAATGATGCTGTCTGACGCGGGTTACGGCCTGATGATGATAATAGGTACAACAATCGCGCTTAAAAAGTTCACCGTTGAGGGCTCGCTCAGGCGAAGCCTGACAATGTTCAAATACTGCGGAATCTCAACCTTGATTTGGGGTGCGTTGTTCGGAAGCTGGTTCGGCGACCTTCCGCAGACGATTGCCTCAAATTTCTTCGGCCGTGAAATCGCCACTACCGCACTGTGGTTTGAACCGCTGAATGACCCGATTAAGCTTCTGCTTTTCAGCTTCGGTCTCGGAATAATCCACCTTTTCGTCGGTCTCGGCGTCGGCTTTAAAAAGCAATGGGATGAGGGCAGAAGATTTGACGCAATATGCGACGTTATTCCGGTATATATGACGGTTTTGGGCGTTGCTCCTATGGCGGCATCAATACTCACAAGTGTTCCCGCCGTTTATATGAATGCAGGAAAGTATCTGGCTATTGTCGGCGTAATACTGATAGTCCTGACCTCGGGCAGAAGCAGCAAAAATATATTTGCCCGATTTTTCGGCGGACTGTACGGACTTTATAATACGGCAACGGGGTATTTGAGTGATATTCTTTCATATTCAAGGCTCTTGGCCCTCGGTCTGGCAACAGGAAGCATAGCGAGCGTAATAAATCTGATAGCCACAATGCCGTCAAATACGATTGTCAAGGCCGTATGCCTGATAGTTATAGGGATAGCAGGGCATACTGCGAATATGGGAATCAATCTTCTCGGTGCCTATGTTCACGCCGACAGACTTCAGTTTGTTGAGTTTTTCTCGAAATTTTATGAGGGCGGCGGTCGACCCTTTAAACCGCTGATGGCAAATACAAAATTTATTAAATTTGAAAAGGAGAATATTTATGAATAACTTAGGATTAGCTTTAGCAATAGCAGGGGCGGCTTTCGCCGCATTGTTCGCAGGTATCGGAAGCGCAAAGGGTGTTGGCCTTGTCGGCGAGGCTGCCGCGGGTCTGGTCAGCCAGGATCCGTCCAAATTCAGCAAGGCTCTGATTCTTCAGCTTCTTCCGGGTACACAGGGTCTTTACGGACTTCTCGTTTCGGTTCTTCTTTTAAGCAGAATCGGTGTTCTCGGCGGCGGTGCGCAGGATCTTTCAGTCACACAGGGAATTATGTATTTCTGTGCATCCCTTCCCATTGCCTTCGGCGGACTCTTCTCGGGTATTGCACAGGGCAGAACAGCCGCAGCAGGCGTAGGCGTTATTGCAAAAAAGCCGGATGAGAGCGGTAAGGCAATAATTATGGCGGCAATGGTCGAAACATATGCGATTCTTGCTCTGCTTATCTCAATTCTTATCATATACAACATATAACCAAAGTGCAGATGTTCCCCGCCCGAACGGCGGGTTCCAATTAAAGATTTTGACTTTGAGGAGGACTGAAGATGAACGGTCTTGAACAGATTCTCTTGAAAATCGAAGAGGATAATAACCAACAGATAAAACAGACAACCGATGCCATCCTTGCCGAGGGCAAGGCACAGGCGGCGGAGATTACCGCGGGTGCAAAAAAACAGGCCGATAAAATAATCTCGGATGCCGAGAAAAAAGCGGCTCAGATTCTTGAATCCGCCAAAGGCGGCTGTATAGCCGCGGCCGCACGCAGGCTTATGACTACTAAATCCGAAATAATAAATGAAAGCGTCTTGTATTCGTCAGGTCAGCTTAAAGCAATGCCCGACAAAGAATACTTCAGTGCACTTCACAAGCTGATTTTAAAATATGCCCACCCCGAAAGCGGCGAGCTTATCTTAAACAGCCGCGATGCGGAAAGGCTTCCTAAGGATTTTGTCGGCACGGTAAACAATGAACTTAAAAAGATTGACGGAAGCATAACCCTTTCAGACAAATGCGCCGATATTGACAGCGGATTCATTCTCCGCTATGGCGGAATCGATGAAAACTGTACCTTTGACGCACTGATAAAGGAAAACGCAGACAAGATTAAAGACGCTCTTCTGCGCGAGCTAAAGGAGGTATAACGTGAACAACACAGAATACGCCTTTGCGGTTGCAAATGTCCGCGCCGCAGAAAACGAGCTTTTAAGCGGCGCTTTTATTGAACAGCTTATAGAAGCACGGGATTATGAAGAAGCCCTCAGGCTTTTGTCGGATAAAGGCTTTGATATAACAGCCGACCCTCTTGACGGTTATATGGAAGGGGTCTGGGAATATCTTAATGAAATTGCGCCGGACAGGGAGGCGCTGAAGTTCCTGGCGGTCAGAAATGACTTTCATAATCTAAAAGCAATTTTAAAAGGGATGATAGCAAACCTTGACGGAATGGAATATTGTCTGACCCCCTGCCTTATTCCTCAGGACGAATTATACTCGGCGCTTTCGGCAAGGGAATTTGACAGCCTTCCGGATTTTATATCGGATACGGCGGGACGCTCATACGAGCTTTTGACAACCACCGCTGACGGAAGACTCTCAGACGTCTTTATCGACGCGCGTTCATACGACGCAATGCTTTCACTCGCCGAGGGCAACGAATTTTCGGAAAGATTAGCGGATGAGCTTGCCTCGCTTGCAAATATCAGAATCGCGGTCCGAGCCGCAAAAACCGCGGCTGACGAAACGGTGTTAAACCTTTCATTCTGTAACAGCCGCGGCATTGACGGCGAAGGCTTAAAGAAAGCGGCTCTGCGCGGCCTTGAACAGGTTTCGGCCTATATCGGCGACAGCTCTTACGCTTCGCTCTCGGATATTCTGTCGAATTCGGCACAGCTTGAAAAGGAATGCGACAACCGTATCTCCGCCGTTTTATCCGAAGCATCGCGAATCAGCTTCGGCATCGAGCCGCTCGCCGCTTATTTCTTCGCCAAATCGGCGGAACTTACAAACCTCCGGCTGATACTCCGCGCTAAGCACGCCGGACTTTCGGCTGAAATAATCAGAGAAAGGCTGCGTGAGACATATGTATAAAATTGCGGTTATGGGTGACAGAGAAAGCATATACGGCTTTGCCGCTTTGGGTATGACGACCTTTGTCACGGATGACGGAGAAAGCGCCGCAGGCACGCTTAAAAAGCTTGCTCACAACGATTACGGAATAATATATATAACAGAGGCTCTTGCAGCAAAAATACAGGATGAAATTGAGAAATACCGTTTTGAAAGCACCCCCGCGATAATCCTTATCCCCGGTGTATCGGGGAACACAGGTGCAGGGATGTCGGACGTAAATAAGTCGGTCGAAAAGGCGGTAGGCTCCAATATTTTAAAGTAAAGGAGATTGAGTATGAGTAGTGGTACAATAGTTAAGGTAAGCGGTCCCCTGGTAATCGCCAAAGATATGCGCGATGCAAATATGTTTGACGTTGTCCGCGTCAGTAAGGAACGTCTGATAGGCGAAATAATCGAAATGCACGGCGACAGGGCGAGTATTCAGGTATATGAAGAAACATCGGGTCTCGGCACGGGCGAGCCTGTTGAATCCACGGGTCAGCCGCTCAGCGTTGAGCTTGGCCCCGGTCTTATAGGAAGCATATTTGACGGAATTCAAAGACCGCTTGATGATATAATGAAAATATGCGGAAACAACTTAGGCAGAGGTGTCGAGGTTGCCTCGCTCAAGCGCGACAAGAAATGGCACTTTACCGCGGCCGTTTCAGAGGGCGACACGGTTGAAGCCGGAGATATAATAGGAACGGTTCAGGAAACCGACATTGTTCTTCACAAGATAATGGTTCCCTATGGCGTTCGCGGAATAGTTACTTCGATTTCAGACGGTGACTTCACGGTTGACGAAACCGTATGCGTGATAAACGGCGACAAGGGTAAGCATGAACTCACACTTATGCAAAAGTGGCCGGTTCGCCGCGGCAGGCCGTATGCGAAAAAGCTGTCGCCCGATAAGCCGCTTATCACGGGTCAGCGTGTAATAGACACGCTCTTCCCCATTGCAAAGGGCGGCGTTGCCGCTATTCCCGGCCCGTTCGGAAGCGGAAAAACGGTAACACAGCATCAGCTCGCGAAATGGGCGGAGGCTGACATAGTGGTATATATCGGCTGCGGCGAGCGCGGAAACGAAATGACCGATGTTTTGAATGAATTTCCCGAGCTTATCGACCCTCACACAGGCAAGTCTCTTATGGAACGCACGGTGCTTATCGCGAACACCTCGGATATGCCTGTTGCCGCACGTGAGGCATCGATATATACAGGTATTACAATCGCCGAATACTTCCGCGATATGGGTTACAGCGTTGCGCTTATGGCCGATTCGACCTCACGATGGGCAGAGGCTCTCCGCGAGATGTCGGGCCGCCTTGAAGAAATGCCCGGTGAGGAAGGCTATCCGGCCTATCTCGGAAGCCGCCTTGCGCAGTTCTATGAGAGAGCCGGAAGGGTCATATCTCTCGGCAGTAACGGCCGTGAAGGTGCGCTTTCAGCCATCGGCGCGGTAAGCCCCCCGGGCGGTGATATTTCAGAACCGGTCTCACAGGCGACACTTCGTATAGTAAAGGTATTCTGGGGTCTCGATGCCGCATTGGCATATAAGAGACACTTCCCCGCCATCAACTGGCTGACGAGTTATTCGCTTTATGTTGACCTTCTGACAAACTGGTACAGTGAGAATGTATCAGAGGACTGGATGGCACTTCGCGGAAGGCTGATGAGCATCCTCCACGATGAATCAGAGCTTGAAGAAATCGTAAAGCTGGTCGGTATGGATGCACTTTCGCCGTCGGACCGTCTGAAGATGGAAACCGCCCGTTCAATCAGAGAGGACTTTTTGCATCAGCTCGCCTTTCACGAGGTTGACACCTATACAAGCCTTAAAAAGCAACTCTATATGATGAAAGCAATCCTTGCATATTTCGATTTGGGAAACGAGGTTCTTGAACAAAATGCATCGATAGACACTCTTGTTAGCCTGCCTGTCCGTGAGAGAATCGGACGTTTTAAGTATGTCAGGGAAGAAGATATAGACACAGAGTATGATGAAATCTTAAAACAGCTTCACAAAGAGCTTAACGCTCAGCTGAAAAAGGAGGAATACTGATGCCAAAGGAATACAGAACAATCGAAGAGGTTGCCGGCCCGCTTATGCTTATCAAAAACGTCAGCGGCGTGACCTATAACGAGCTCGGCGAAATCGAGCTCGGCAACGGAGATATAAAGAGATGCCGCGTTCTTGAAATAGACGGAAGCAATGCGCTTGTTCAGCTTTTTGAAGCGTCAACCGGTATCAACCCCGCCGAAAGCAAGGTCAGATTCCTCGGCAGACAGATGGAGCTCGCCGTATCCGAGGATATGCTCGGAAGAGTTTTTGACGGTCTCGGAAATCCGATAGACGGCGGCCCGGAAATCATTCCCGAGATGCGTCTTGACGTAAACGGAAAGCCGATGAATCCGGCGGCACGCAGATACCCGCAGGAATTTATACAAACAGGCGTTTCGGCAATCGACGGACTTAACACTCTTGTCCGAGGACAGAAGCTTCCTATCTTTTCGGCAAGCGGTCTTCCACACGCACAGCTTGCGGCACAGATTACGCGTCAGGCAAAGGTTCGCGGAAAGGACGAAAAGTTCGCCGTTGTTTTTGCCGCAATGGGAATAACGTTTGAAGAATCAAACTTCTTTATTGACTCGTTCCGCGAAACGGGCGCGCTTGATCGAACCATTCTTTTTATCAACCTGGCAAACGACCCGGCAATCGAACGAATAGCCACTCCGAAAATGGCTCTTACCGCGGCTGAATACCTCGCCTTTGAAAAAAATATGCACGTTTTGGTTATTCTCACCGATATAACAAACTATGCCGACGCCCTGCGTGAGGTTTCGGCGGCGCGAAAGGAAGTTCCCGGCCGCCGCGGCTATCCGGGATATATGTACACAGACCTCGCCACCATATATGAAAGAGCGGGAAGGCAGGAGGGAAAGGACGGTTCAATCACGATGATTCCGATTTTGACCATGCCCGAGGACGATAAGACACATCCTATTCCCGACCTTACCGGATATATAACCGAGGGTCAGATTATCCTGTCAAGAGATTTATATCGAAAGGGAATAACCCCGCCTATTGACGTTCTTCCGTCACTTTCGCGTCTGAAAGATAAGGGTATCGGCGAAGGCAGAACCAGAGCCGACCACAGCGATACGATGAATCAGCTTTTCTCAGCTTATGCACGAGGCAAGGATGCAAAAGAGCTTATGTCAATTCTGGGTGAAGCGGCTCTTACCGATATTGATAAAAAATACGCAGAGTTTGCGGACGCGTTTGAACGCGAATATGTTTCACAGGGGTATGACAGCGACAGAAGCATAGAAGAGACTCTTGACATCGGCTGGAAGCTTCTCAGGATTCTGCCGAGAAGCGAGCTGAAACGTATCAAGGATGAGTTCCTTGACAAATACTATGAAGAATAGGTTGTGATTTTGTGGCAAGACTAAATGTTAACCCGACAAGAATGGAGCTTACCAATCTAAAGCACAAGCTGGCAACGGCACGCCGTGGTCACAAGCTTTTAAAGGATAAGCGAGACGAGCTAATGCGGCAGTTTCTTGAATTAATCCGCGAAAATCAGACCCTGCGCAAAGAGGTCGAATCGGCAATAGGAAGCGCAAATATGCAGATGGCCGTTGCCGGCTGTACCGTTCCGAAGGAAGTCATCGACACCGCTCTTATGCTTCCAAAACAGGAAATGTCACTCAGCATAGACGAAAAAAACGTAATGAGCGTTATGATTCCCAAATACAGTGTTGAATATAAGCTCAGTGACCCAAACAGCATCTATTCCTATGGCTATTCCGACACATCGGGGGATATGGACAGTGCGATTTTATCGCTCTCTGAAATTCTGCCGAAGCTTATACGGCTTGCTGAAGTGGAAAAATCGTGTCAGCTTATGGCGGCGGAAATCGAAAAGACGCGCCGCCGTGTCAATGCTCTTGAATATATTATGATTCCCGGTTACGAAGAAACAATTCGATATATAACAATGAAGCTTGACGAAAACGAGCGAAGCACTATTACCCGATTGATGAAGGTTAAAGATATGATGATTGCTGAAAATTTAGAGGCAAGGCACCAATCAGAATAAAAAAACACGGCGAGGTTTTCCCTCGCCGTATTTTTTATTTAAAAGGTTTATGCCTTTTTCTTTGCATTTACTGCTGAATCTCTCCAGGTTGCCCAGAGCGGACCTGCAACAAATACTGATGAATAGAAACCTATTACTATACCGATGATAATCGGAAGAGCAAATACCTGAATCGACTTAACACCCAGGATATAAACCATGCCGATAGTGAGCAGGGTTGTAATCGTGGTGTTCAAAGAACGGTTCATAGTCTGGAGAATACTCTTGTCTGCGATTTCGGAATAAGATTCTTTTCTCGCGTGCCTTGTATTCTCTCTGATTCTGTCCATGATAACGATTGTGTTGTTGATTGAATAACCCAAAACTGTAAGGATTGCCGCAATGAAGTTTGTATCAACAGACCACTGCATAATCGAATAAAGTCCGAGCAGAAGCAGAACGTCGTGTATCAATGCAAATATAGCGACAACACCCGATACAAATTCAAACCGAAGTGTTACATAGAACAGGATTGCTATACAAGCAAGGATTGACATCCACAGCGCCGAACGAGCCAAATCCTGGCCGGTTGACGGCGAGATAATATCCTGGTTCTTTAACAATACCTTTGAATCGTCTCCCGAAGCGTTAGGATCGTACTTTTCCTGAAGAGCGGTTGTTATTTTTGTAACTCTGTCAAGTGAAAACGCC
The DNA here is from genome assembly GCA_905201285.1 of uncultured Eubacteriales bacterium. Taxonomy (GTDB): domain Bacteria; phylum Bacillota; class Clostridia; order Monoglobales; family Monoglobaceae; genus UMGS1820. The sequence goes on from CAJKNM010000006.1 coordinate 32,935, forward strand.
GAACGGTCAGCCTCGGTTTTAAGGTCATTTTCATAACCGAACTTAACGACAACCTCGTCATTATTTGAACGCTGGATTGATGAAGGACTCTGATGTGAACCGAGAGCCTCGTCTACAATCTTCTGAACATCCTCAGTATTAAAATCTGTCTTTATCTCATAAGTTACGGCAATACCGCCCGCAAAGTCGGTATCGAGATTAAAGCCGCGGACAATAAGAGAAATTACCGATACAATCATCAGAGCAAAAGAAATGCCCATAAATACCCATTTATGCTTCATAATACTGAACATTACGCTTTGCCCCCTTTCACTTCTTCAACCTGTGACTTCTTGCTGATGCCATAGAGCCAAAGGTTCTTAACATTCATACCAATCATCTGCTTGAGCAGGAACTTAGTAACGAATATAGCAGAAATCATTGAAACAACAATACCTATAAAGAGCGTAATACCAAAGCCCTTGATAGTACCTGTACCGAGAACCCAAAGGATAACAGCCGAGATGATTGTTGTAACGTTAGAGTCGATAACGGCCGCAAGAGCACGGTCAAAGCCGGCATCAACGGCACTTCTTACAGTCTTTCCGAGACGAAGCTCTTCCTTGACACGCTCGAATATAACTACGTTCGCGTCAACCGCCATACCTACTGACAGGATAATACCCGCTATACCCGGAAGGGTGAGGTTTACGTGGCAGTTAGCCAGTATGATAAGTACAACACCGATATACGAAACGAGAGCGATGTCCGCCATAAAACCAAGCAGGCGATAGCAGATGAGCATAAAGAGCATTACCAAAATAAGACCGATAATACCTGCTTTAACCGCATTGTCCAGAGCCTCTTCGCCGAGGGTAGCACTAACCGTACGAACCTCAACCTGGTTAAGGTTAAACGGAATTCGGCCCGACTTAATGTTTGCAGCAAGAGCCTTTGCTTCTTCAGCTGTGAATTCACCGGTGATTTCACAGGTGTTGCTGTCTATCTTTGAATTTACACGCGGCGCTGAAATTACGCTGTTATCCATAACGATATAGATAGGCTGACCTACCAGTCTGCCCGTTGCTTCGGCGAAAGCCGCACGGCCTTCATCGGTAAGAGTAAGGTTAATCCGATAAGAATTCTTACCCATTGACTTACCGTCTGATGAACCGTATTCAACGGTTGCGTCCTTAACCTGATCACCGGTCATAACCTGCTTGTCAACCGTTACCTTATTGGAATCCGACGGATCCTGTGTAACTGTCTCTGCAAATACCAGCTGTGCTGTTGCACCGAGGGTTTCAACCGCCTTGTTCGCATCCTGTACATCAGGCAACTCAACACGAATCTTATCGCTTCCCTGACGGGTAACGGTTGCTTCGGTGTAGTTCTGAAGATCAAGACGCTTTCTGATTGTTTGGATTACGGTAGACATATCATCGTCCGATGGATTTTCTGCATCCGCCTCAAACACGATAACCGTACCGCCTTTAAGGTCAAGACCCTGTGTAATACCGCCTTCATCGGTAACACCGGGGATTTTAACTTTGTCAGAAAAATCAAGACCTGCTATGCCCACGTAAGTAATTGCGGCAATAACAAGAATTATCGCCATAAATTTAACTATACTTCTTGACACTTTTTTTCCTCCTTAAGTGTTATATAAAATTTAATTATTTTCTGTTTATTATTTTTTTGACCCGGCCATACTCAACAGAGTATAACCACACCCGTGTGCACGGCTTCCGTTCCGGAATTATACAAAGCCTCGCTTATAAACGAACAAATCGCCTCGTCAACCGCTGTTGTTTCGGGGCAAAAGCTGTGAATAAAATCTGCTCTCTGCCAACGCACCGACGGCGGCTGAACATTTGTAAACACCGCGTTATCAGAGCCTTGCTGCATATCCGGCGGGATGTTCATAGCAACGCTTTGAGCACAGGGGGCACCGTCTTCGCCATTGTCTGAGTTTATGTTTTCGGCCGCCTTAGCAAACGGTGCCGAAACAATCGACAGACACACAAACGCCGCCATCATCACAGACAGAAAAACAATCCTTGATTTAGTTTTCTGCAAGAACACCCCTCCTTAAAGCCAATATTTTCCGCCCGAAATCGGGCGCACATATAGTATTATAACTGTATTTCCCAATTAAGTCAAGCCTTTGAGTAAATATATGTTTACACAAGTTTTACATTTATATAAAAATTTCTCCACACATATCATCGAGACGTAAAAACCACACACTTACTCACATTAATTATACAAGATAATCAACCGCGTCACTTAAATCCGCGAAAAGAGCACCCAAAAACTCGTCTGTATTTCCCCCGACAGTCCATTTTCCCGATGCCCCTTTTATCATTGTGACCGTAATCGTTTTTGTTGTTTTTGTATCCATATTTTCACTGATACATTTATTCATAAGCTCTGTCATCTCTTTGGTGTATTCTTCCTCGGTCATTCCCGGTACCTTTTTCTGATAATCGCTGCTGTTTACCTCATTCATAACCTTATCGATATAACTTTCAACTATCTTTGAAAAGTCAACCGTGGTAAGCTCAACCGTGACATTTACCGCACTGTCACTCACCCTCTCGGTTGAGTTAATTTTATAATCCATTTTTGAAAGGGTCGAAATAACCGCGTCGCGAAACCTCTCTCCGTCTGCCTTGTCAACATATGCCGTCACCTGATCGAAGCTGTAAAGCTCGTCAATCTTTTCACTGTCACACGATTTTAACGCATTCAAAATATCCTCAAGGCCGCTTCTTGCCTCGCTCTCTGTTCCCGAGCAAGCCGCCGCAAGCATCACAACCGCGGTCAAAAGTATAACCGATAAAATAACTTTAATCTTTCTATGCATATCTCTCATCCCTTCAATCTGATACTCTGTCAGCGCAAAGCATAACTATAAGCCGCCCGCTTTTAAAGCTAATCTCCGCCGTGTCCGAGTCCGCGAACTCATTGCTTGACGCCCTTACCTCATCACATACAAGGCGCATATTTTCTGTCTCATACTTAAGACCCTTAATCGAAAAGCCCTCAACATCGCCGCCGAACGGAAAAAACGAAACGTATTTTCTCTCCCCTCTTTTCAGAGTGAAAGGCCTGTCCTCCATCAAAATTTCGTTATACCTGTCTGAAATTTTGATTCTTACATTCCTCTTTAACCCGTAAGCAAGCAGACAAATATGCGAAAATTCGTGGTCACGTCTGCCACCCAATGCGCCGATAAGGATAATTTCATCACAGCCGTGTTCAATCGCATTGTCTATACACAAATTTGTGTCGGTCAAATCCTTCTCAGGCGGAGAAACTATCGTTTTAATTCCATCGGGATATTCACCGTTCCACGAATCGCGGTCGCCTATAATAAGATCCGGCTCTATTCCCATTTTTTGAGCATGTCTGAGGCCGCCGTCCGCACATATTATATACGAACCCTCAAAATCGATATTTTTGTAAAAATCATAGTCGCTGACGTCACCGCCGCAAAAAATAATTGCCCTCATCACAGAATCCATCCCGATTAAATATTAGCCGCCGCGGTTTCGCCTATTTCGCGGATTTCCTTAACCGCCGCGCTTGCGTCAGCGACACCAAAAACCGCAGACCCCGCAACAAGTACATTCGCACCGCTTCCGGCAGCCAAAGCGGCGGTTTTAACGCCTACTCCTCCGTCAACTTCAACTTCGAGATGCGAATATTTCGTATCCGCCATCTTCGCCGCCCATTTTATTTTCTCATCCATATCCTTCATATATGACTGTCCGCCAAAACCCGGTTCAACCGTCATAATCAAGACCATATCGAACACATCCAAAAGCCCCTCAACAGTCTCAATAGGGGTCTTTGGTTTAACCGAAATTCCGGCCTTGACACCGCGGCTGTGCAGATGCTCTGCGATTTTTCTGAGTGTTTCATCATCGGCTGTTTCTTTATGTACCGTTATAATATCCGCCCCGGCATCAACAAAGGAATCCATATACCCTGCCGGGTCGGTTATCATAAGATGCACGTCAAAATACATCCCTGTCAATGGTCTGAGTGCAGCGACCGTCTGTGCCGAAAAACTCAGATTCGGGACAAAGTGCCCATCCATAATATCAAGATGAAGCCATTCCGCCCCGGCGTTCTCAACCTTTTTTACCTCATCCGCAAGCCTTGCCGCATCTGCGGCAAGAAGTGACGGCGCAATTTTTATCTGTCTGTTCACAGTTAAACTCCCCTTTATCGTTTCTTTTTAATCTCATTTAACAGCCTGACGTAACTATCATATCGGCTTTTTGAAATTTCGCCGTTCTCCACCGCTTTAAGCACCCCACAGTCAGGCTCAGCTGTATGGCTGCAATCGCCGAAGCGGCACTTGTCCGTATATTTTTCAAACTCTCTGAAAAGCTCTGCACAATTTTCGGGTGAAAGCGCCGAAATATCAAGCGTTCCGAACCCCGGCGTATCTATTATATAGCCGCCCCCGTCAAGCGGAACAAGTTCTGTATGCCTGGTGGTATGCTTTCCTCTGTCGACCCGGTTGCTTACCTCGCCTGTCCGGAAACGTTCATCCCCCGTTATACAGTTTAAAAGGCTCGACTTTCCGACACCCGAGTTTCCGGCGAACACGGTTACCTCTCCGCTGAGCAGCTCTTTTAAGTCATCGATATTGGCTCCGCTTTCCGCACTCAGCGGAATCACGCTATATCCCGCCCTTCGATATATCTCACACAATTCTTCACCCGAATCCAAATCTGTTTTATTTACACAAATTATCGCTTCAACACCCGAGATTTCGGCTGAAGCAAGCACCTTATCGAGAAGGTACAGATTAGGCTTTGGGTTTGTGGTCGAAACCACCGCCGCCATCTGAGTCACATTCGCAACAGGAGGTCTCAAAAGCTCATTCCTTCTCGGCATAATTTCATCTATTGCCCCGGTTTGAGTTACATTGCTCACCGAAATTTTAACCTCATCGCCGACAAGCGGGGTTATTTTTCGGCTTCTGAAGCTTCCGCGTGCTCTACATTCAAAACACCTGTCGGCGGTATCTACATAGTAGAAACCGCCGACGCCTTTTATGATTTTTCCTTTATACTCTCTGCTTTCACTCATTTTAACACCTTAGTTACTTATTCCGGGCGTAACATCCGCACCGCCTGAACCACTGCCCGATGACGAACCTCCGCTCGACGACGAGCCGGTTCCGCCTGAATGTGAACCGCTTCCCGAGGACGAACTTCCGCCCGATGACGAGCCGGTTCCGCCCGAATGTGAACCGCTTCCCGAGGATGTGCTTCCACCAGTGCCTGAACCGCTTCCCGAGCTGCTCCCGTTTGTGTTTCCTGAATTCGAGCCGTTTCCGTTTGTGCTTCCGGTACCGTTTTGGGTATTGTTTGACTTATTGTCAGTCGTGGTACTGTCATTCTTGTTTGAATCGTTCTTTTTGTCCTCGGTCTGAGTTTTATCAGCGTCCTTCTTATTACCCGAACTTACATAAAGTGTAACAAGGTATCCCTCTGAAACCTCCTGGCCGGCTGAGGGTTCCTGTCTGATGACCACACCCTCGGCAACCGTTGAGCTTTCCTCTTCTATCTCGTTAACCTTAAGCTTGCTTTCAGCAATCTTCTTTCTCGCCTCGTCTATCTTAAGATTCGTATAATTGTCAACCTTAATGTTGTTAGCACCTGAGCTTACAACAACCGTAATAACTATATCGTCTTTTTTGGTAACCTCACTGCCGGCCGGCGGATTTTGTTCAAGAATAGTCCCCGCCGCCTTATCGCTTGCCTTCTCGCTCTTCTTGACGATACTGAAGCCGTCCTGTCTGTACTGCTTTTGGGCATCGGTTAAAAGCATATCCATAACGTTAGGAATTTTAACCTTTTCTCCGCCGGTAAACACGCTGAGTGCACTTCCGCCGGTCATCATCGAAAATACAACGCCAAGTCCGGCCAACACAACAATAGCCGCTATTACCGCCGCAATCGTAATCCTTCTCTCTTTCTTTTTCTGTTCCTTAACAGCTCTCAATCTATCAACATTCCTTTGCCTGTTTTCCTTAACCTCTCTGTCAACCCGATCGGCGTACTTACCGTATTCCGGGTTTTGGCGGCGTCTCTGTCTCTCATAATTATCTATATCGCGATCGTCTATCGCATCACGCTTGACAGTCCTGTCAAGGTCATCCGCCGCTTGTTTTGCATCTCCTAATACCACATTCGGATTCTTTATCGCCTTATTAAGGTCAGCCAAAAAGGCGTCTGCACTTGCATATCTGAGATTTTGTTCCTTATTCAGCGCCTTCATAACGATATATTCCATCGATTCGGGAATCTCATTATTAAGAATTCTCGGCAGAACCGGCTTTTCCTGAATATGCTTTATAGCGATTGCGACAGCGGTGTTATCGTTAAACGGAAGTCTCCCCGTCAGCATCTCATAGAGTACAACGCCGAGCGAGTATATATCGGTTCTCTCGTTGGTATAGCCGCCGCGTGCCTGCTCGGGCGAGAGATAATGAACCGTTCCTATGGTCGAACTCGACGTTGACTGGGTTGCCTGAGTCGTTGCGCGGGCTATACCGAAGTCCGTTACCTTCAACACCCCGCCTTCGGTCATAATAATATTCTGAGGCTTTATATCCCGGTGAATGACCGACTTTTTATGCGCCGCCGAAAGGCCCTCGCATATCTGTGCGGCAAACTCCGCCGCCTGACGCCAGGGAAGTACACCCTTTTCGGCTATATACTCTTTAAGGGTAATCCCGTCAACATATTCCATAACTATATAATAAAGACCGTTTTCAAAGCCGACATCATAAATCGATACAACGTGCGGATTTGAAATACGCGCCGCAGCCTGAGCCTCAGTATTGAACCGATGCACAAACTCTTTATCATCGCGGAGTTCTTCTTTAAGCACCTTTATCGCCACAAGCCTGTTTAGAAAATGACAGCGTGCCTTATATACATATGCCATTCCGCCCTTGCCGATTTCCTCAAGAATTTCATAGCGGCCGGCAAGCATTGTTCCAATTAAGTTCATTGTTTTTTCCTCCTATATGAATCTGATACAAATAACAGTTATGTTATCAAGACCGCCGTGTTTCTTTGCGGAATCAACAAGTCTGCAAACCGTATCCTCGGAATTATTTTCTTCTTTTACTATTGTGCAAATCTCATTGTCGTCAAGCATTCCGGTCAGGCCGTCACTGCACATAAGCATAACGTCACCCGCCGAATAGTCATATTCAAATACATCTACACGGACACGGTTATCGGTACCTATCGCCCTTGTAATAATATTTTTCTGAGGATGAACCCTCGCTTCCTCACGGGTAATCGTTCCGCTCATAACAAGCTCTGACACAACCGAGTGATCAGTGGTAATCTGAACGATTTCGTCAGAGCGGATAGCGTATGCTCGGCTGTCACCTACATTCGCCACATACGCAACCCCATCGCAGATAAAAGCAACAACCGCAGTCGTACCCATTCCGCTGTGGATTCGGTTTTCCTTTGACATTCTATAGACCTTTTCATTCGCGCCGGCTACCGCTTCGCTCAGCCTTCCGGGAATCTCTTTTTCATCCTTATCCTCAAGAAGCTTTTGCATTTCTTCAGCGATGAATTTTACCGCGTTCTGGCTGGCGACTTCTCCGGCATTATGTCCGCCCATTCCATCCGCCAAAATACAAAATCCTCTGTTTTCGCCTTCATCAAAGCCGTGTATACAAAAACAGTCCTCATTAAGTTCTCTGATGCACCCTACATCGCTTAGTCCGAATGTTTCTATCATTTTAAAACACCTCCTGCACTGTCGCAAGTCAGCCGACAGTCTATGCCTGACGCGTTGCGGAAGCTCTGAGCTGTCCGCAGGCGGCGCTTATATCCGCCCCCATCTCGCGTCTGATTGTAGCGGAAATCCCGCCTTTTTCAAGAATCGACCGAAACCTTTCAACCGCCGCCCTGCGGGAAGCCGAAAAGCCTGTTTCTTTAACCTCGTTTACGGGAATTAAATTGATATGACACAGCATCCCCGAAACAAGCTTTAAAAGCGCTCTTGCCTCTTCTTCGGTATCGTTTACTCCGCTTATTAATGTATATTCAAAAGAAATTCTTCTGTTTGTTTTTTCTATATAGTATCTGCACGAATCAAGCAGCTCAGAAATGGGGTATCGCCTGTTTACCGGCATAATCCTTGACCGTTTTTCATCGTTCGGCGCATGGAGCGAGACAGACAGTGTAATCTGAAGCTGTCTGTCGGCAAGCTCACGGATTCTGTCAGCCAATCCGCAGGTAGACAAAGACACGTGTCTGAGTCCTATATTTAACCCAAGCGGATTATTTATTATGTCAAGAAAGCTCATAACGTTGTCAAAGTTATCAAGAGGCTCACCCATCCCCATAAGTACGATGTTGGATATTCTCTCGCCTAAATCCTCCTGAACCGTAAGTACCTGCCCCGAAATCTCACCCGGGGTCAGATTTCTGACCTTTCCGCCGCGGGTAGACGCACAAAACGCACAGCCCATAGCACACCCCACCTGAGTTGATACGCAAATGGTATAGCCGTGATGATATTTCATCAATACGGATTCTATAAAATTACCGTCATCTAATTGTAACAGATAACGCCTTGTTTCGTCAAGAGCCGAAACAAATTTTTGTTCAATTTTTAGCTTATTTATCGTGTATTCGGCTTTAAGTTTTTCACGAAGAGATTTTGACAGATTTGTCATATCGTCAATACTCTCCGCCCCGCCATAGAGCCATTTAAAAATCTGCCCCGCACGAAAGCGCGGCTCGCCCATTTCACTGAGAATTTTCTCAAGCTCTTTCTGAGTATAATCTCTTAAATTTTTCATAACTCTCTCCAAAATTTCATCCGGTTTTTTATTCCGCGGATTTTTTCATCCGGCATATATAAAATCCGCTTCCGCCCGTCTCATGCGCAAGATACAGCTTCTCAAATTCTCGTTCAAAATCGTTATGCTCTTTAAGGAACCTTTCGATTTGCCCGCTGTTTTCATCTTTAAGTATGGTACAGGTAGAGTATACAAGCACACCGCCGGGTCTTACATATTCCGCCGCGGAATTCAAAATATTTCTTTGTATTCCGCACAGCACAGCTATATCCTCTTCACATCTGTTAAATTTTATATCAGGCTTTTTGTGTATAACGCCGATGCCGGAGCACGGAACATCCGCCAAAACCCTGTCCGCCTTGCCTATAAGACCTTCCACCGTTTTTTCGGAATTATTTTCGCTGACCTCAACACAATCGATTCCGAGCCGCCTTGCCGATTTTTCTATCAGTTCAAGCTTATGCTTGTGTATGTCAAAGGCAATAACCCTGCCCTTGTTTCCCATAAGCTCGGCGATGTGCGTTGTCTTTCCCCCGGGCGCAGCACAGACATCAATCACTGTTTCTCCGCTCTGCGGCTCTAAAATCAATGCAGCACGCATCGAGTTTATATTTTGAAGGGTATAATATCCGTCTTTATATAACTTGGATTTGTTTATATCAATAGCTCCGCCTACCCTCAGACACTGCTGAACCTCATCGTCCGGGGATGCAATAATATTCTCTTTCAAAAGCAGGCCCGATAGTTCTTCGGCATCCGTTTTGAGGATATTCGCCCTAAGCATAGCCGGGTGAGGTTCAAGACTGTCTATTAAAATGCTTTCACACACCGCCTCACCGAACTGAGCTATTAATTTTTCGGTCAGCCACAGAGGGCATGAGTATATGACCGACATTTTCTCCGCCGAGGTTCCGCCGGGTTCGGGAAGCGACTCAATATTTCTCGCAACCGTACGCAGAACTCCGTTCACATAGCCGCGTGCTGCCTTATGCGCGTACCTCGACGCAAGCTTCACCGACTCATTGCACGCCGCTGACGGCGGAATTTTATCCATCTTCGTCAACTGATACACACCACAGCGAAGTATCGTCAGCACCCACACGCTCAGCTTTTTCAGCTTAATTTTTGAGTATGTCTGAATAACAAAATCAATATAGATTTTGTTTCTCAGCACTCCCATTATCAGTTCGTTTGCAAGCGCCTTGTCGCGCGGCTCCATACCATAAAGCTCATCAAGCACCGCGCGATTTGAATATGCGCCGTCCTTTTCAATCTTACAGAGCGCGCAAACAGCCGCCTCTCTCGGATTATCGGTCAAGTTAATCTCTCCTTCTGCCGCCGAATAAAACAATCAGTCTGAGATTCAAGCGTGTGAATCGCACGGTTGCTCGCGTTGAACTCAACGGGAAGCGTCACAAGCTGAAACAAAACCGTCGCCGAGAACAATATTATTCCTAAGTCAACCAGGGTTTGATTATACGAAAGGATTACTCCAATCAGAATAATCGGCATAGAAAGCATATTACAAACGTTCACAGCGGGAACGATGGCGTTTCTGACCCTTATCGGCATATATGCTCTCGCGTGCTGGATTGCGTGTCCCACCTCATGAGCGGCAACGCCTATAGAACCGACCGAACGGCTGTTATACGTTGCGTCCGAAAGTCTGACAACATTGGTCTTTGGATCAAAGTGGTCGGTTAGATTTCCGGCTATATGCTCGACTCTTACAGAATACAGACCGTTCATATCAAGTATCTTTCTTGCCGCCTCAGCGCCGGTCATACCGAAACGGTTATAAACCTGAGAATATTTCTTAAATGTTGAATTTACGTTTGCCTGCGCCCACATCGCAAGTATCAGGGCGGGCAGAAGCATTATCCACGTCCAGTCAAAAAAGTAATAAGGATAAAGCATATTTATTCCTCCTGTCTTATTTTAAAATTATACTTTCGTCAATAGTATGCCCGTTAAGGTAATCGGCAAACCTCATTCTCTTGCCGCCCTTAAACTGAATCTCATCCGCGGCTATACTTGTTCCTCCGCCGCAGGTAATAAAAAGCTTTTTATTTCTTACCGAAATACTTCCGCAATCGCCGGAAGCGCCGCCGCCGCCATCCTCGGCGGTAATAATTTTAAGCACCTCATCGCCATACATCGTATAACTCATCGGCCATGGGTTTGTTCCCCTTATCAGGTTTAAAACTTCGTCTGACGGACGGCTCCAGTCGATATGTCCGGTTTCCTTTGAAATCATCGGTGCATAACACGACTCGTCATCATTCTGCTTCTCTCTCGGCGCAGTTCCGCCGGAAATAGCCGAAACCGTTTTAATCAACAGCTCTGCCCCCATTTCCGACAGCCTGTCGTGAAGCTCGCCATACGTTTCGCGGTCTCCTATTTCAGTGGACGATTTAAAAATCATATCCCCGGTATCAAGGCCCTTTTCCATATACATTGTGGTAACACCTGTGGTCTTATCACCGTTTATCACACTCCATTGAATAGGCGCCGCCCCGCGGTACTTCGGCAAAAGTGATGCGTGAACATTGACACACCCATATTTGGGAAAGTTTAAAATATACTCCGGAAGAATCTTTCCGTATGCCACAACTATTATAAGTTCCGGCTTCAGCTCCTCCAAAACAGGTAAAAGTTCATCGTTTTTTAAGCTCTGCGGCTGAAAAACCGGAATCCCGTTACTCTCGGCACAAACCTTAACGGGCGGAGCCATAAGTTTGTGTCCTCTCCCCTTTGGCCTATCGGGCTGTGTAACCGCTCCGCAGACCCCGTGACCGTTTTCAATTAATATTTTAAGGCAGGGAACGGCAAAATCAGGCGTTCCCATAAATAGTATTCTCATCTTAAGTCAAACCTCTTAATATATTTTTTCTCAATTTATATTGTACCTCATATTTATATATTAATCAAGTACAATTTATTAATATTTTTTAAATATCGTCTGTCTTTCAACACAAGGCAGACTTTCAAACACATAAAATCTTTGTCTATAATTATTATTGCCCGACATTCAAATTTATGGTAAGATAAAATCAATAAGACAACGAGGTGAGAAAAATGCTTGCTATTATAAACTATGGCGCGGGGAACCTGCGCTCGGTACAGAAGGCGTGCGAATATATCGGCGAGACCGCCGTTATTACCGATAACCCAAATGAAATTTTAAAGGCTGACCGCGTAATCCTCCCGGGTGTCGGCTCTTTCGGAAGCTGTATGTCTGCCATCCGAAATGCCGGCCTGGTCGATTGTATACACGAGGTCATTGATAACGGAACTCCCTTCCTCGGCATCTGTCTGGGACTTCAGCTTTTATTTGAAGCCAGTGAAGAGGATCCCGGCAAAAGCGGTCTCGGCATATTTAAAGGAAGGTGCGTTAAAATTCCGCCGGCTGACGGAATTAAAATCCCGCATATCGGCTGGAATTCTATTACCTTTCCTAACCCGTCACCGCTTTTCCGCGGAATAGATGAAGGCTCTTTTGTATATTTTGTTCACTCATACTATATGAAACCCGAGGACAAGTCCATTATAACCGCGGCCTGTGATTATTCTAAAGAGCTTCCCGTTGCACTGAGCCGCGGAAACGTCCACGCGACACAGTTTCACCCCGAAAAAAGCGGCAAGGTAGGACTTGACATACTGAAAAATTTCATAGCTATAGGAGGCGACAAATAATGTTTGCAAAGAGAATAATTCCTTGCCTCGATGTAAACCGCGGCAGAGTTGTAAAGGGAGTAAACTTCGTCAATCTCCGTGACGCGGGCGACCCGGTTGAGGTTGCAAAAATCTATAACGAAGCCGGCGCTGACGAGCTTGTTTTTCTTGATATAACCGCCACTCACGAAGGCCGCGGAACCGTTGTCGATATGGTTCGCCGCGTTGCCGAAACGGTGTTTATTCCCTTCACCGTCGGCGGCGGAATCAGCACGGTTGATGACTTTCGCGAGCTTCTCTGTGAGGGCGCGGACAAGATTTCGATTAATTCTTCGGCGATTCGGAATCCGCGCCTTATCTGTGACGCGGCCGATAAATTCGGAAGCCAATGCGTTGTTGTTGCGATAGATGCAAAGCGCCGAAGCGACAACAGCGGCTGGAACGTATACATCAACGGCGGCAGAATCGATACGGGTCTTGACGCGGTAACATGGGCGAGAATCGCCGACAAACTCGGCGCAGGCGAAATTCTTCTGACATCTATGGACTGTGACGGAACAAAATCAGGGTATGACATCGAACTCACACGCGCCGTATCCGAAACGGTGTCGATTCCCGTCATTGCCTCGGGCGGGGCGGGAAATATGGAGCATTTCAAGGATGCTCTGACTGTCGGAAAAGCCGATGCCGCCCTCGCCGCCTCGCTTTTTCACTTCCGTGAAGTTGAGATTTGTGATTTAAAAAAATACCTCGCCGAAAACGGAGTTTCGGTGAGGTTATAAGCCAAAAGGCTGCCTTTTGGCAGCCCTTTGTTTTATCAGTCTATATTAATTCTTATCGCAACGCTCTGCGGCGGAATGCTCATCGTGACCGCCTCTGCGTGCGTTCCCGAAATCTTGCTTCCGACTTTTATTTCATCAACCGAAGCTTTTTCGCCATTCTTTCCGCGGGTTATAACCGTATCATCGGTAATAACCAATCTTACCGAACCGGCGTCCTTTCTCGGCTCGCCGACAGTTATCATTCCGTCCTCAATCTCTGTTACCGTTCCGCTGAAGCCAAACTCGGCTTCCTCGCCGTCATTCGGGGTCTCAGTCGGAAGGTTTTCGATAATTATACGCTCAGCTGTGGTCTGCGGCGGAAGGCTTGCTGTCATTGCATCACCATACTCGATACCAAGCACCATATCCGGCTTAATCTCGCTTGCCGACACCTCTTTGTCGCCCGCAAAAATTCTCGTTTCCTTACCTATGTTCACTATAACCTCGCCGAGATAGCTATCCGATACCGTAAGCGAGCCGTTCTCGTTTACGCTTGTTACACTGACGATTGACGGATTTACTATTTTATATGTTCCGTCTGCTTCTATGTTATAATATCCGCCGATTATCTCGGTTATAAATGAAAGCGGAACATACGTTACACTGTCATCAACCAGAGTCGGAGCGGCGCCGAGAGCCTCTCCCGCACGGCGCGAGAAAGCATATGAATCCTTGTCGATAGCCATTTTAATGTACTGCGCACCCTTTATAAGCTCAATTGATCTGTTCTCGTCGTTCCAGTTTACACTATAGCCGAGTCCTTCGCCCACAAGACGAAGCGGAATCATCTTAACGCCGTTTATCTCTTTGACTTCAACGCCTTTTACCACTGCGCCGTTTATCTCCTGTGATGTGGGCTGAGCCGAAGGTTTTATCGCTATACCATCAATCTCTGCCGTCGTGTCAACATTTTCTGCCGCAAACGCCGTTCCTGCCGAAATCATTCCGATAAGAGCAGCCGATGCAAATATTCTTTTAGCATTTTTGTTCATTGTACTTCTTCCTCCTTGAAAATGTAAGTTTGTAAATATGAAAATGCACTTTCATACTTCCTATATTTAAGCGAATTTTCAACCGCTCATTTATTTAGACTGTCCTGTTTCAAAAAAGTTCCGTATATTTTAATTTTTATGAAAAAAACCGCGGCGAGTGCCGCGGTTTCAGACTGTCGAAAAAGTTATTTTCAGCAAGATATTGCTTTGAACTGACTGCC
>CAJKNM010000007.1 GCA_905201285.1 uncultured Eubacteriales bacterium
AGCGTCAGCGTGAGCTTGAAGCGGAAATACGCTCACTCCGCAAGCAACTTGCCGAGAAAGATGAGGTCATTGATGTATTAAAAAAATCCGTCGGCATATTTTCGAAACTATAGAGGACAAGTATCGTTTCATTGATGCTAATTGCTCTGAGGTCTCTGTAGATAAATTATGCCGGCTGCTCGAAATCTCTCGGAGCGGCTATTATGCTTGGAAAAACCGTGGTGTGTCAGCTCGTAAGCAGCATGAACAAAAACTTTTGCGTATTTTAATATCATTTCATGAAAGGTATCCGGCAGCCGGGCTCGATGCCTTGGTCGCCATGATAAGAAAAGAGTCTCCGTGCTCCCGAAACACCGTGCACCGACTTATGAAATTATATAACATACACTCAATACGCAAAAAATCGTTCAGAATCACCACAAATTCCAAACATAATTATGCTGTTTCACCCAACATTCTCAAGAGAGATTTTACAGCGGATAAAGCCAATCAAAAGTGGGTTGGCGATATTACTTACATACCCACTGATGATGGTTGGCTTTATGTTGCAATCGTAAAAGATTTATGTCTTAAGAAAATTGTCGGTTATGCTTTTTCGAGCCGCATTGATACAAATCTCACGATCTCTGCACTTAAAATGGCTGTAAATCGTCAAAGGCCTCAGAATGACCTGATTTTTCATAGTGACCGTGGCGTTCAGTATGCATCCACGGGTTACCGCGAAATATTATCTGAATACAATATTATACAAAGTATGTCAAGAAAGGGTGATCCATATGATAATGCAGTATCAGAAAACTTTTTCAGCTGTCTTAAGTGTGAGTTGGTACATCACAAACATTATCAAACTGAAAAATCCCATACTAACACACTCCATACTAATAATATTTAACCACACTTCAAACATATAAAACTTATACGTTTTTACTGACATGGCAAATCCGTTTTGTTGTTATAATATCTTATATAATGTATCGAAAATCACTGCCATTCTGATACCTCTCAAAGATAACTTTCTTATGTGCTTATTTTTTGCTATAAACAAATTTTTTCCATGGTCGAACGCATGCAAAGCATATAATGCACCCTGTAGCAGCAATGATAATCCATGCAAATACCGTTATTTGCCAACCAAATCTGTCCGCTACTGCTGCAATACCATATGTTGATATTGAACTGCCTATATATGTACAAGAATTGAGCAATCCCGAAATTGTCGATACCCCGCCTCGATTTTTGTAATACGGCGGCACCATACATATGAGCAACAAATTAACACCATGCATACATCCTGTAAGTAAAGCAGCGCAGAATACTGTGAGCGCTGCATTTCTACCGGATGTCACATAGAGAATCACCGCGGAAATTGTTCCTAATCCAAAAATCATCCCAGCACATTTAACAGGATTATCTGGTGAGAGCCGATATAATCCCTCTGCCGCACGAAAGCAGATTATTCCGAAAAGCGGCAAAGCCACTCCGGTCAAAATCGACACAGAGTTTGACATATGGTAGGTGTCTGCAATGAGTGACGGCATCCATGTTGTCACTCCGTCACGAAGCATCCCCTGGAGGACTATAGCTATCATCACAAACAAAAGAAGCGCTGAAAATCCTCCCCCGGACATTTTCTTAGCATCATCACCGGCAATGTGACTTACCGGAACATCAATACATTTTCTATTCCACAACACTGCCGCACCTATTCCCATAAAACCGCATACCCAAAATATGCTCTGCCAGTTCACAAAAGTTATAAACACAGGTGCAATCAGATACATAATAATGGTTCCGACCGAGCTTCCCCACGATACCACAACCGTTGCATGTTTATATTCTTCCTCTGTCATCAGTTCCGTCATCAGTTTTACAATAGGTGGCCACATAAATGCCTGTGCAAGTCCATTTACACCCCAAAGTATCGTCATAATTACTGTCGAGCCACATAATGGAATAAGAATATTGACAATTCCGGTGGTTATAAGTCCGCAGAGACACAAAAATTTCGGTCTGAGCCTGTCGCCGCAAAATCCACTTATGAGCTGACCGAAACCATACGTTACGGAACTGCATGTGATTGCCGCTGCCAAAGCTGCACGTGTGTAACCTGTATCTCTTACCATTTCAGATATGACAGCTCCAAAATTTATCCTTGTCATATAACTTATCATATATGTAAATGCAAAAAGAGCCGACATGTTTCTTACGATTTTTTTGTGTTCCATAATTTCAACCTCAATCTGTAATAATATTCAAACCGTTTTCAGCATATAGCTCTCTTATACCTGATGGCAATTCATTGTCTGTTATAAAACATCGGCAAATCTTCGCATCATCAATTTTCATAAGTGCTTTTGTTTCAAACTTACTGCTGTCGGCTATAACATAAATACTATCAGAGCGTTCTTTCATTTTCTTTTGAATTGCAAACATCTCATTATGCCAATCACAAATACCAAATTTAAGTGATATTGCTGACGGACACAAAAACATTTTGTTTATCGAAATATTGTCAAGTATACCTTCTGTGAGAGGTCCGAAAAATGCCCTTTCGTCTGTTAAATACTCGCCACCGCACAAAATTAGTCTTATATTAGTATCACCCTGCAATTCCGAAAATACATCAAGTGAATATGTTATTACGGTAAGAGACGAAAATTTCCCTCTCATTTCTCTTGCAAAGCAAACCGCAGTGCTTCCTGAGTCAATTCCTATAACGTCATTTTCATTTATACAGTTTAAGGCTGTCTGTGCAAGTTGTTTTTTTTCGTTATTGTTCTCCTCAAGGCGTTTGGGCAGTTCGTGAAAGCTTCGCATTTGTTCGCAACGCACCGCACCCCCATGAACTTTTTTCAAAAAACCATCCCGTTCAAGACTGATTAAATCACGGCGAACCGTTTCAACGGACACTCCAAAATGTTCCATAAGTGCTGAAGTTGTTACGGCTCCGTATTTTTCTATTTCGTCTTTAATATATAGCTGTCTTTCCTGTGAAAACATTATTATCATCTCCATGCACATATTATATCATATATATTCATATAAATCAACATATTTTCACACATTTTCACATTTAAAATAAAAAATTTATTTTTTCAAAACTAACAATATTGTTTTTGGTTTGTGAAAATGTTAGAAATGAACCGTGGAAACAGAACACAATCAAAAATGTTATGCACAAGGATAAATACTCTTGGAACATTTGCTGACAAAAACAGATATGACCACAGATTTTAATAGAATATATAAATGATATTTCAGAAAGTGTAGGTTTGTCAATGATGTGTTACAAAATGTTATTGATTTAACAAAAAAAACATATTGAAATTAGTGCATCAATATGTTAAAATTAATATAGAAATAATAATTTATACGGTGGTGTACTGATGTATAAAATATTGGTTGTCGATGATAACAAAATTGAAAGGAAAGGCATTGTTGCACAAATAAATAAGCTTAATTTTCCCTGTGAAACAGCCGAAGCTCAGAACGGACGGAAGGCTCTCTCGTATTTAGAGAAAAATAAGGTTGATATTCTTCTTACCGACATCAGGATGCCTTTTATGAACGGACTTGAACTTATAACCCGAGCCAAGACGCTTTATCCCGAAATACGTTCCGTCATTTTCAGCGCCTACAGCGACTTTTCATACGCACAACAGGCAATATCCTGCAAGGCTGACTGTTATCTTTTAAAGCCTATAGACCTTCCCGAATTTTCAAAGACTCTGAGTTCTATTATAGAGGAGCTAAATCACACAAAACAGTTTCATTCGGAGGAAACGGCGATAATTGAAAATATGATAAACTTCGACAGCCTCGCCCATTCCGTTCACCCGAGCCAAAGTGCGGACGATATACCGAAGCTGATTGACGGTATTTTTGATTCAATCGAGAACAAGAAAATCGACGGTCTCTCTTCTTCGGTTGACAATCTTCTTATAAAGATGCAGGAATACAATGTCGCCTCTATGCTTTATGTAAAGCAAATCGTTATTGAAATAATAAAAAAGCTTTGTATATACCTCTCAGATACCGATAAATCTAACATCACCGAGCATATTAAACGCATTGCCATCTGCGGAAGCTTAAATGAAATCAGAGATTTTACCAAAGGTCTTATCGATAATATTTATGAAAAAATAAGTTCAGCGGATGAAGACGTTAAATCCAACAACTTCATCATTGATTTTGCCGTTGATTATGTCAGCCGAAAATATATGAACGATATTTCTCTTGAAAGTATAGCAAAAGAGCTTGATATATCCTCGGGTTATTTCAGCCGTACTTTTAAGAAAGAAGTCGGCCAAGGTTTCGTCAGATACCTGACCCTGTATAGAATTGAACGTGCAAAGGAAAAGCTCACAAAAACCAATATGAAGATTAAGGATATAAGTAACTCGGTGGGGATTATGGATATATCCTATTTTGGATTTATATTCAAAAAGTACACAGGATTCACCCCAGATGAATACAGAAAAAAGCATAGATAAAATCTTGTATTAAAACTGAGGGTTATATCGGGGGGATATATTAATGAATGTAATCAATTCTGTAATATCAAAGCTGAAATTTCGTTCAAAATTAATAATAAGCTATTCAATATTGATTTTTACGGCAATATTGATTCTCGGCATGTATTCATATTATACCTCGATTTACATTTGGAAGACAAAGGAAGCACAGAGTATGGACTATGTTCTTCAGATTGCCGGTTCTGATATAAAAAACAGCGTGTCGAACTGTAACACCGTAATTATGAACTTTATTACCGACAAAAATATGTTTAATGTTATCGATAAAGGCTACAACCGGGAACGTGACGGAATTTCGTGGGATGATATGGATCACATCTTTTTATCAAATATCACTTCAATATGTGACAGAAATACATATATACGCGAAATCACACTATATACTGACAGAGATGTTCCCGAAATCGGCAGAAGTTTGAAAAAAGCGGAGAGGGTTAAAGATAAATTCTGGTACAAGGAGGCGGTTAATAAATTTAATATGTACTGGCAGATGGACGGCTCAGAACTTGGTGTTGCTTGTCCTATGCAGAATATATGGAGTGCCAATGCCTCAAATCTCTTAGGTGTATTGTATTTTAAAATAGACCGATACAAGTTTTTTCAAAACCTTGCTACAAGCACAAATGATAAATATATTATATCAATAACGGATTCAAACGGAAACTCGGTGTATACAAATTCAAAGGATAACTCAGTTCCGAAAATAACAGACAACAGTACCGCTCTTTTAGATAACCAAAAATATATCTATCGCACACAGCATATAAGCGAAAATGATTGGAATGTTAATATTTTTCTTCCGGATTCATCCCTGACCGACGGTGCAAAAAACATCATTCATATCACAATAATTATGTGTATTCTATGCCTGATCATTTTGATTTTGATAAGCTATATGCTATCAAGAAAAACAACAAAACGCATTGATACTCTGTGCGGAGATATGAAGCTGATTCAGAACGGAAATCTTAATATTGATATTCACAGCAGCTATACTGATGAAATAGGATATATAACAAACTGCTTCGGCGATACAATAACAAAGCTGAAGGAAACTATGAATTCTCTGAACGAAAAGGAAATTTTTGAGCAGAAAAGCAAGATAAAGATTCTTCAGGCACAAATCAACCCTCATTTTCTGTATAATATTCTCTCCACCATAAGCTGGCAGGCTCTCGAGGCGAATAATGACGAAATTGCCCACACGGTCAGTCTTCTTTCGACTTTTTACAGAACAGGTTTAAATAAGGGAAACATTTTTGTAAGCTTCAAACAGGAGCTTGAAAACGTAAAGGCATACATAAATATGCAGCTTTTAATGCACGATGACAGCTTTGAGGTGATTTATGATATTGACAGCCGCGTCTATGCCTTCCGCTGTATAAACTTTATAATCCAACCAATAGTCGAAAATGCCATTACACACGGAATAGAAAGCCTTGAAGATGACTCAGGAGTTATAGAAATAAGTGCCGTTTTAACAAAAGAAAATAATATATGTATAAGCATTTCCGATAACGGTCCCGAGCCGCCCGCAGGCAAGCTCGACGAAATACTTAAAAATCACACCAAAGGCTATGGAGTATGGAATGTAAACGAGAGAATACGCATAGCTTACGGAAACAAATACGGCGTTCGTTTCCGCCGTGAGAGCGGTAAAACTACAGTGGAGATGATTTTCCCCGCTTCCGGAGCGGAAGACGAAAATGCAGAAAAAAACCTTTGAAAATAAGCGGGCACATAACCGTATGAGAGTGTTGTTAAAAGGACTGACCCCGATGTGGGTCAGTCCTTGTTTGTGCCTATAGTCTATAATTGTAACTTTATTATTTTGATGAAAACTCTCCCTTTTCGCTTAAAACAGGCTTAAGCGAGTCGTTATTAAACAAGTATACTTCAACAACCGTGTTATCATTTATCTCGCAATTTTCAAGCACAGGCGTTTCAAACACCTTTGTATCACTTGTTACTCCTGTAATATTGTTCAACCCGATATTTTTAATTATGCCGTTCTCTTTAAGTGCAATGATTGCGTAGAAGTCAGTCTCGCCGCTCTTCGGGGTGTAATTAATTTTTCCGATGAGGTTTCCGCCTTCTGCCTTCCCGTTAAGATCGGTCTCAGTTTCACCGTCTTTTTTAAACAGGCTGTAAGCAGAACTGATTGTGAGCTTGACATTTGAGAGTTTAAAACACTTAGACTCCGAAAGCGTATTTGCCGGCTGAATAAGTTTAATATATGTATATCCGTCTTGTTTGGTAAATGCTGCTTTTGTGTTAAATAACTTATTCCATCCGGCATCAATCTTGGAACTATTGTTTTCGCCGCCTATAAAGTTTAAATCATTGTTTGTGACGTTTATGTCGCTAAAAGTGTTCCCGTCCTTTGACGCCTGAACCTTAATATTTCCTCCATTGTCTCTTGTCAGCTGGTTTAAATCAATACCGGTAAACACTCTTCCCTCAGATGCCTTGTATATAATATATGCGTCTTTTTTAACGTCCTTAACTGCAAGCAAGTCCTTGTCATGGAAGGTTAAAGCGTTAGTTGTATTTGCTATCTGACCCGCTTCGTCCTTATTTATTAAATTATACGGAACGAAGTTTGACACCGAATATCTCTCCGCTGTCCCTCCCGACAAATCGTCATCGACCACCTCACTGTCAATCTCGCCGCCATCGCTCATAATGCAAACCTTTCTGAGGTAGAATTGATATTGCTCAAGCTTGTTTCCGTCGCCTCCATAATACAGCTTTATAAATTTAATATTACTGACATCTTCGGGTACAGATACATCTGCGGTCCATATTTTTGACCAACCTGCATTGTTTTGGCTGCTGGGGCTCGGCGATGTGTCTGTTTTGTTCCACGAAAACGCAAGGTCCGTATAATTGATACCGTCAGCTGAATAAGCTATTTTCGGTTCTTTCTTTTCAAGATCGTTTTGCCTTGATATTTCAAAAAATGCCGATTTAAAGTTTCTGCCTTTGGCTACCTTATAAACGGCTTCCCATTTGTCCCAATTTTCTGTCATTCCTATCATTTTTCCGCCGTTGTTATAATCTGCTTCGCCAATCTTATCATCTACAACCTTTAAATCATTAGATAACCACATATTATCAAAACTGCTGCAATCATTATAGAACTTTTTTGCTTCGTTACCTATCATGAACTCCGCTTTATCAAAAATAAAAGCAAAAATTTTTAAATTTCCGTTAAAGCCGAGACCTGCTTCAACAGCTCCCTCCGGGAAGTATACCGTACACTTAGACTTTCTGTACCAATCTGTATCGGATGAAGCTTCTGTAAGAGTATCCCATGTAACATTGCTTACCGTTTTAAGCTCAGAATCAGCATTAGTCTTTGCTTTAACAATAGGAAAGTATCCGTCGTTTGCCGAATCATTGTTTATCCATATGGTGAATGTAGCCTTAGTAAACTTCTTATTTCCGCCGGCCTTATAAGTAATATTTATACTCTCATTAATACTCCAGTCAGGCTTCCCGTCTTTACAATTAACTTTATATCCCGTAACGCGATTTCCGTTTTCTATAAGGTCTTCATTTTGAGTCAGATGCCAGTCATCCGGATCATTCGGATACGAATACAGATATTCTGTATTTTTCAGGTCATCCGTAAAGGTGCTTTGCGTGATTTCATAATTATTATCGGCGAGGGCGGTGACTGAGGTGAACATAACCGCGAGCATCGCGGCGCAGATTAAAACCGATAAGCCTCTTTTTAATAAATTTTTTACTAACATTTTTTTACCTCCCAAGTTTTATTATTTAATTTTTTTATTTTTCCGAAATTAACTCTATGCCGCCGAGCCTTATCTCATGCGGTGAAGAGTCCCTCTTTATATCCTGATCAACAAGCCGCCCATAGGTTTTCTTTTCAATTAGTGGTGACAGGCTGCCCATATCAAAAACATACTGTTCAATCACCCCGTCAGAACCGGACGGTATTGTTATCGTGTTTTTAAACTCTTTTTTTTCATTACCATTTAAAACTTTTCGGCTACATCCTATTTTCGTCAGCCTTTCACCCTCTTTGTACGCCGTCAGAAACATAATATCTCTTTTTGTGCCGGAATCATTTTCGACCTCGGCTCTTCCCGAGAATTCACCGCTATGGCAAATCGTGGTCAGACAACCTCCCTTATCCGTCCTGAAAAAGAGCGAAGTATCATTAACCGAAACGCCTGTCTTTTTGGGCGGCATATAATTCTCGTCATTGCTTGTGCCGATTGAAACATCGGCGATATATACGTGCCAATTTGTCTTGAACTCGCTAAGATCGATTTTTATATATTTCATATTGTCTGTGATATTTTTCACTGTTCCCTCAAAATGTCTCCGCTGTTTCGCCTGACCGTTATCATTATGTTCTTTTTTTGGAATTTCATTGCCCCAGCTTGAAGCATCGGACAATCGTGAGTATGTTTTTCCATCAGCCGAACCTAAAATTATCGGCTTTGCCTTAAGCTCGGGGTCCCAAAGTGTATTTTCGTACACATAAGCGTCAACGGTGACCGATGAGGCTTTCTTGCTCTCGGGCAGCTTATACACAAAACAGCTTTCGCTATGCTGCTTGCTTTCTAATCCTACTCCGCTCCAATCATCCTCATAAAAGGTCAGGTTTGAATCCATCCTTATATTGAAGTACGAATACATTTTTGAGTTATCGTTAAGCGAATCGTGAAGCGTATAGCTGTTTTTAAACTGCTGCTTAGAATAATATGTAAAGTCCTCACTTACCTCATCCGCATCACCCTCTTTAACCGCCAGTCTGTACTCCGGTAGGGTACCTTCCGAAAGAGAAGCCGCGTTGATTTTAAGCTTAACCTCATAATCTCCGTTGGCGGTGACTGTCCTTTCGCTGTTTATCGATTTTCCGTCAGGATTGTAGATAGCTGCCCATACACTCTTTGAGCCGTCTGTCCTGCCTTTAACGGTAAGCGTATCGGTTGAGTCATCTATGGAATAATTAATTTCTTTTAACTTCGGAAGCTTATCATCCTCCTGCCAACGCGGAAGCTGTTTGTTAAAATCCAGTATTCTGTAAAAAGCCGGCTTCGGCTGAGAATTCTCGTCAAACACCAGCGGATGATACTCTGTTCCCGAATACGTTCTTCCGTCACAGATGTTCCAAAAGCCGACCGATTTTATCTTCGTACTATATTTTCTGAAAATATCGAAAAGGCTCCCGTACTTTCTTGCCTGAAGCTCTGTCACCTCGTCATACATAAAGTCAGGATATGCATCTGTCACACGCTCTGCATACTTAAGACCGTTTGCCGATTCATTAATCTTACCCGTGAGCTTGCTTTGGGATATTCCCATATCCAGCTCGGTTACGTATATATCACAGAGTTCTGAGAACCTTTTAATCAAGTTTTCTACCTGATTAAGATCTACTTCCACGCCATAATGCATTTGCATTCCTATACAAACGGGTATGCCCGACGCACGCATATCTTTTATCTTGTTATATATAACATCCTGTTTTTCTATGTCCGAGGTAAAACCGTTATCATTATAGATAAGCACAGCATCGGGGTCGGCTTCATGCGCCCATTGAAAGCATTTCGTCATCCAATCGCATCCATCAAGAAGTTGTATAAATTTTGTGTACGACCTAAATTCTCCGTTTTCCTTATATGCCTCATTTATCACATCATAGGCGTATACCACGCCGGGATACTTCTCTTTATAACGCGTCATAATTGTCTTGATATGATTTTTAAGCCGTTTAAGCGTCAGTTCTTGTGCGCCGTCCTTTGGCTTTCCGTTTTCATCAAACAGTGAGTTCCCGTTTTCGTCCTTATAAAACCATTTCGTTTCATTATTTGAATATGCGTCAAAGAAGGTTGGACTTACAATGGTATGCGCACGAACCTTCTTGTTATTTTTCTGTGCATACTCAACAATGCTGTCAGCGCTGTACCACCACCAGTTATTCTCACCCTGATGAATCCACGGCTTCATCGCATTTTCGGTGACGATTACATTAAACTGTTCCTTTGCAAGCTCAGGGTATTGTGTCAGATCACCGGGTTCAACGGCGGCCGATATATCAAAATACCCCTTATACGCCTTATACAGCGAGGGATACGGATATTCCCCTTCTTTCTCTGCATATGCTATATTCAGAGGAAGCATAACAAAAACCAAACATACGATTAATATTGCCTCAATCTTCTTCATTTTAGTATTTTTCCTTCTACTTAATAATAAGTATATCCACCACCCTCGCATACGATGTTCTTACGATAACCCTTGACGGGTTGAGGTTATCTCTCGTATATGGGATAAGCTCTGCCATTGTTCCGATTCTGACCTTATCCTTACTTGCATTCTTGTCATATACATAGATGTTTGATGTGTCGACCGTAAGTTTATCACACAGGCTGATGTCAGAAATCTTTGATTTATCAAAAGTTCTCGACATTACTATATCCTTGCCGAAACGACGGTAAATCAATCCGTATGCATATCTATAACCCTCGCCGAAGTCGCCGGTTCCGTTCGCATAGACAAATTCGTCCCTGTTACCGTAGGTAAACTTATCCAAATTACTGTCATATACAAGGTCTATAATATTCATTTCATCTGCTGAGTTGGTCGAAAAGTTTATATAATCGCCCTGTTTTATCTCTCTGTTGTATTTCTTTGTTACATTGTTAATCACGCTGTCGCTTACGGCAATGGTCGTATACGATCCGTCACACCATCCGCTGATTGTCTTTTTAACCGATTCATCCTTGCCCAGCTTCTCACCGAAGCTGTCGACAAGCATATCCCTTGCTTCCTGAGTAAGCTCGCCTTTAGACGAGTCATTATAACAGATTATGACGTCCGCACCGATTTTGTCGTCTGTGTATGTATATGATTCTATGTTATAATAGTTATTGTCACCAAAGTAACCGCCGGAGGAAATTTTATAGTCGGTTTCATCATCTCCGATAAGCGGAAGTGATACGCCGAACACTATTGTCGAATCGGACGCAAGCTCCTTTCCGCCGAAATTCTTACCTTGTATCTTATAATAAAGGCCATTGCCCGATTTATAGTCAATCGAACGCGTAAGAGTGTTTCCGTCCTCACCCGCTTCGGAATTTTTATAAGATGTGTCAACTTCAGAAATCTTCTTATCATTGTCTATCTTATATCTGATAAGCTGACCCGATGGAACCTCCTTGTGGAATTCGGGGCTATAGCCCTCTCCGCCTCTGTTTATCGCGCTTGCAACCACACTTTCACCGTTTTTAACATCGTCGGAATTTAGCCGTACTCCGTCAATTTTCACCTTATCCGCAAAGTAAAATATCGCCTTTTCGCCCAAAACCGTATAAATCTCTATTCGCGGATTTGCTGACATTCCGTTATAGCCATCCGAAAGGTTTGTCACAAGTCCCACCTGAAACTCGGCGCTGCTTACTGACTTTATTCCCGCAATCCTTCCGTAGACATCAAGCAGGAACGTCCCCGAATCACCGACCGCCAAAGACTTTTGATTTGATGTCCGATAGCTTTTTGAGACCTTGTACTCCGTTCCGCCTATAAACACCTTTTCGGAATCCTCTTCGATTTTTTCTATCTTTCCTGTTACTAATTTATTGCTTTTCAGAATATAAAAGCTGTTGTCATCACTTTTCATAACAGAAAGTACATCATATTCCGCGAGTTTATCGATATCTATTGTCTTTCCGCTCGCCGCATCAAGAATTTCATAGTCAAAAGTCTTTGAACCGTCTTTTAGATTTACATCACGGTTTGTCAGATACTTGTCATAGATAACATAGTTGTGCGTATCTGCGCTTTCTACCACTACATCTATATATGAACTTACCTTAACGACCTCATATGTACCGTCTGAATTGTTGTCAATAAGCGTTACACTCCCCTCGCTCGGAACAATTTTGCTAAAATCAAAGCTTGTATCGGTAACGGCCCTTTCATTATAAATAATTGCCGCTCCGCCTGAGAGGTTTACCGTCTTCTTCTTATCTCTTTCATCGTAATACGTAAATGTCATTCCCGAAAGGCTTATATCCTCGGCATCGCATGTTATCACGCGGTTCCGGTCCGTTTCCGCGATATAGATAATCCGCTTCTCGCCGTCGGATTTTTCGTCCTTATAATACGCCTCTATCTCCTTACCGAGAAGCTCTGATGCGTTTCCGTCGTATTTATATTCGGTTCCGTCAATCAGAATCTCTCCGCTTGTCAGAGATGATTTTCCGTAAAGCTCGGTATCCTTGGTGCCGTTTAAAATTCCCTCGGTCTTATATACCTTAAGATTTTCGGTAAGCAAGGTCTTGTTTTCATCCGTACTATAGGTGATGTTGTCCCCCACAGTACTCATATATGCATACTTTGCGTCAAGCATCGAATATAAAAGCTCTGCCGCAAGACCTCCGTCAATAGGCTCACTAACCGATGATAGCTTCAGTCCTATTCTTGACGCAATCTGTAGATACCCCGACGGATAGCCGCCCTGAAGCTTTGCTTGTGTGTCATACCCCAAAACAACAACAGCCATTTTAAGAAGTTCGGTATAGGTCACATTCTTGTTCGGCTCAAATGTATAATCTCCGTTTCCGTTTATGATTCCCATTTCGAGAGCCGCCTTTATATAAGGGGCAAATTCGCTCTTATCATCAACGTCCTTAAAATACACATTCGGATTTTTTTCATTGAGCTGTGCTTCGTTTGCGCCCGACATTTTTACCATCAGCTCTGCTGCTTCCTGCCTTGTTATCGTCTCTTTCTTAACGAACTCTTCCGCCGTACCCGAAATAATTCCAAGCGCTTCAAGAACCTTTGCTTCGCCAAGAGAGTTATCGCTGTTTTCCGCCGCCGCGGGATATGTAAAGCTAAACATCGTAAGAATAAATGCAAGTACAAGCGCTGCTGCTGTTCCGGTTTTAAATTTGTATCTCATCCATATACCTCCCTATCATTCAGCCGCCGTCAAAGAATAGATCAGCTTTGCCGCCTCTGCCCTTGTTGTGTTTCCAAACGGCATAAAGTTTCCGTTTTCGTCACCGCTTACAGCTCCTACCGCCGACAATCTATTCACCGCCTCTTCGGCATAATCCGAAATATCAGCGCTGTCATTAAAGATTCTTTTCTCGCCGTCGCTGTTTAATTGAATGCTTTTATATTCCGCCGCGCGGCAGAGTATAACCGCTGCATCCTGTCTTGTTACATTCATACCGCTTCCGAAAAACTTATCATTTATACCCTTTATGATTCCGGTATTAACACCCGTTGTAACGACATCACAGAACCAATCATTTTTCAAAACATCCTCAAATCGACACGCTTCAGCATTATCCGAGGTTATTCCAAATGCAAGCACCGTCATCTTGACAAATTCCTCACGAGTCACATAGCTGTCAGGCTCAAAAATGAGCTTGCTCCTACCCGAGATGACTCCCTTGTCAGAGAGCGCCTTAATGCTTTCAACCGCCCACGGAACATTCTGTAAGTCAACGAAGGGAAGGCTTGTGTCAACCGAGCTGTCACTTTGCGTTTCCTTAACCAATCCGGAGTCAACCTTGACGTTTGAGTATGAACCTCCGCCGCCAGAAGAACCTCCTCTGCCTCCGCCAGTATATTTGTTATCATCTGATTTCATCTGTTTATTAATAAGGCTCAGAAATTTTTTTCCTATATCTTCGGTTGTATTTAATTTTTCGGTCTTCACCGCATCCGCAAGCGCGGTTTCAGCGGCGGCCTTTTTGTCCGACGTAAGAGAATTGTACGCTGCCTCCCATGAGGTCTCAAAAACATCCTTATATGTATTCATAATCTTTCTTACATCGAGATAACTCTTTGAATTTTTAAGGCTTCGGCTCAGGACTTCAAATTCAAAACTCTTATTAAACTCTTCGCCGTTTGAATAGTCAGCTTTAACCGACCTCGCAATATCCTCTGCTATACTCCGGTCCGCATATTCAAATGCCTCGTATGCGGCGGTATTCTTATACCCGCCCTTTAAAACATCAAGAACTTCATCTTTATTTGTGCCTTTAAGTCCGAGAATATAATCTGGCGCTCCATCGCTGCTGAGTATGACTAAGTTTGCCGCTTCTTCATACGCCTTACGCACGCTGTCGTTGGTCATACTGATTTTATCCTTTGAAATCAAGGCCTTGCTGACCTCATTAACACTTACCTGTCCGACTATGTTTTTCCTCACGCCGAGAAGGCTTAAAATATCATCGTCAAACAGACGCACAAGCTCTTCCTCATTCTTCGCATTTCTCGCCTCAACGATGTCCTTGCATCTCTGCGATAAGGTATTCTCATCATAATATGTCATCGTTTTTTCAAGTGGAGCCTGTGCGCCGTAGTAGTTCACAAGAATCTTATACTTTGCACCCGCCTGCGGGTTTTTGAGTTGAATACCAGCCGAAAATGTTCCGTCCGTATTATCGGAATTGCCCTTCACAAGCCTTGTTTGTTTCATACAGTTGACTGAGTTTATTCCCTCCGATACATTAGCATTCGGATTCAGTACAACTATCGTGACCCATTCCTTATTGATACTGTACGGAATAGTTCCGTTCACCGTCAGGCTTCCGCCGCTTATATCGGTAACCGAATAATCGATTTTCGGCTCTGCCGCATATGCCGCACAGAATGTAAGGGCAAGAGCCAAAATTCCTGCTGTGAATATTTTCTTTATCATCAGAATTCCCCCTTAATTAGCGCCTAAAACCGATTCATCACCGAACGGAATCATTGTCCCTATATCGCTCCAGACAAATATCCTGACGCTTGTCTTTCCGGTGACAGTATCCAAGGCGACCTTACCTTCGATATTGACCTCCGTTCCGCCGCTTACATTAGCCTGAACCTCTTGTATTTTATCCATTCTGTCACCTTCATACACACAGGCAAACGCTTTAAGCGACTGCGTCTCGCATCCCATATTCTTCACGGGAATTTTAAAGCTGACCTCACCCCCGCCTTGAAGCGTGTCAGGCGTGAACTCTGCCGCTCCGCCGGTGAAAGTCCATTCGTGTCCGACGGCCGAATCGCTGTTTATAGTTATTTTTGAATATACCGCCGTACCGACAAGTTTAACATACGCTGCGTCATTCGGAAGGTTCACCGTAACGCGGCTTCCGCCGTCCGTTTTTTCTACCGTAGGCTCAGCTTTCAGCTCACTCTTTCTTTTGTTTATGTCAAGGGCTTCGATACTACCCTTCCACTCGCCATCGGTTTTAAACTCTATTGTCTTAAGAGCCTTTTGAGGAAGGGACTTGTATATAACCGCCGAATCGGCTTTCTCAGCAATAAGCTTATGGTTTTCGCTATCAAGCCTTACATCTTTAAACTCGTTTATGTTGTAAGTAGTCTCAAACCCTTCTTCATAACTTCCGTCGGGTACACAGCCCTTTAACATATCATATGTTTCAACCGTGACGTTACCGATTTTGTATTTCGTAACAGCGCTTTCACCTGTCTTAAAGATTTTAATAAACCGCACATTATTCTCCTCAGAGAAGTTTACTGTATAGGCGTTTCTGTCACTCCATAGCGCATCCTGTTCGCTTCCTCCGGGGCCGAGCTTTTTCCATCCAGGGTTTAGGCTTATGTAGTTAACACCGTCGCTTGAAACAAGCACATCCGCATTCTTTCCCCCGTCTCTTGTGTAATTCTCGATATACAACGATTTAAAGCTTCGGCCTTCCGCCGCCTTATATATAATGTACGCCTCTTTATCTGTTGTTTCAAACGACATCAGGGTCTTGTCATCAAACAGAGCTGCATTGTCCGGAGATATTTCACTATACGGCTTAAAGTTTTTACACTCATACATATAGGTCTTATTCTCAAGCTCATCCACAAGCTTATCCTCGTTTATAACCGGTTGCTCGCCGTCATTATTCGCTGTGACACCGATTTCATTCGTCCCCGTTAAGGGAACCGCCGAAAATTCAATATCATCAGAATTTATAACCAATAAATTCTCCTCCGCAGGTGTACTTACTGTCTGCTCTGCGCCGAGCGATACAGGTTCCTCTGCATACGCCGCACACATACCAAGCGCAACCAACCCGGATAAAATAACCGCTATTTCTCGTTTCAGCATATACCTTCCTCCTAATATTTCACATTTTCGATTTTTAAACCATCAAGCATATCCTTCAGCGGAACATATAACCGTCCGTCTCTTTCACCGACAACCGCGCCGGCTTCGATTTCAGAGCCGCTCGATGTATAAATTATATTGCTTCCTTCTTTTAAATACACGTCTCTGCCTTTATACGAAGCCGAAACAGAATCGTTTTCTGCGTCATATCTCACGCTTCCGCCGAGAAATTCCATAAACGCCTTAAGTGGCGTGGTTATAACCCCGTTTTCGGATTTTATTATGTTCAGCGTGGTTTTGTTTCCGTCCGCTTCAAGTGCCAGTCTCTCGCCGCCGGTCTGTTCATCACCTGTCTGTTCACCGTCTGACGGTTCGGTATTTTCAGGCACGTAATCATAAACCAGCTTTGCCGTTCCCCATTTATCGGATGAAATGTGTGTGTTATCGCTGTTGTCACAGAACTTTCTGATACTTCTTCTCTCTCCGCTTGCGTCTATGTGATCCGTTATCTGTGCGTCAAAGCCGAGTATATTACCTTCGGCATTTTTGACAAGCGTCATCGGAAAGGCAAATTCCATATTATAGCCGTCATCGGTCTTTATCATTGCCGCGTCAAAATAATCTTCCGCCGGAGACCCTCCGTGCTTACCTGACTTACCGCCATCTATTGTGTACCTGAGCTGATTTTCTCCCGTTCCATAGCCACCTCTCGAATTCTTTTCGCTTATATATACCTCAACATTATCCTTATAATATGAAGTCGGATTTTCGGCGTTGAGAATATCATCCTTGACCTCGGCATAAACATAAAAGTTATTTTCATCCCACATACATCTGACTATTCCGGTTGCGCCTTCGTCCTTTGACCCCTCGGTCTGACGGTCAATCGCCGCGGCCTCGGTTTTATTCCACATTTCGTCAAGCTTTCCGTCAATCTTCGGCGTTCCGTATGCCGCCTGTATCTCACGCTCTGTCCAGCCATTAGGATCTATCGTCTTTACAACATCATCCATACTCCAGCGCGGCTCTTTCTTTTCAAAATCGAAAAGTCTGAAAAACGCAGGGTACGGCTCATTATTATAATCGAAAAGCAGAGCGTTACCGCCTGAGTCCTGTGCTCTCCAGCTGGTATTATCCGTCACATTCCAGAATGTCACAAATTCAATTATGTCCGAATACTCGCGAAGCAAGTCGAAAATCGTCGCATATTTTTTTGCTTGAAGTTCTTCTCTTGCCGCACGGTCAAGCGTGGTTGTTTCATTTTTAAGGTCCGCCGCGACCGCCGCCGCACTCAAGCCCAAATCAAGCTCGGTTATAGCAACGGGAAGTCCTATCTCCTTTGCGTCAATGAGCATAGCCTCGATACTGTTTTCTCTGTCATGCTCGACATATATCGGCGTG
Source organism: uncultured Eubacteriales bacterium (assembly GCA_905201285.1). Taxonomy (GTDB): domain Bacteria; phylum Bacillota; class Clostridia; order Monoglobales; family Monoglobaceae; genus UMGS1820. The sequence continues at coordinate 18,049 of CAJKNM010000007.1, forward strand.
TTATAACCCCAGTGCCCTTGCTCGCCCAAAATCAGGCTTTCTTTCGGAACACCCTTTGCGAGTATCCGCGGAATTATCCCCTTCCAGATTATATCTCTTTTATCCTTGTTAGCAAGCTCGTTATCAAGATAGAGCAGCTTTGCGTCGGGGTCGGCTTCATGTGCCCATTTAAAACAGTCGGCTATAAAGCTCTCAAACTTATCGCTGTCAAGACCGAAAACCTTAAATTCGTTCATATAAGGACGGTATACACCGCCGTCTATCAGCTCGTTTACGACATCATAATATTTGATTTTTCCCTTATAGTGTCCTACAACCGTCTTGATGTGTTTTTCATAGCGTTTTCTCAAAACCTCTTCCGTTACTTCTCCGCCGCCCGGCTGAACGAACACCCATTTCGGTGTGTTTATATAATAAAACAACGCGTGAAGTCTGACAGACATATTGTTTTCAAATCCGAAATCAAAAATTTTATCCGCCCATTGGAAGGTAAAGTTTCCCTCCTTACCCTGAAGTCCCTGAAAACGGCTCTGGTTCTCGGATGTAATGGTGTTGAACTGTGTTTTAAGAAGTTCGGGATATTTTTCTATATCAAATAACTCCGACGCGGCACCTATTTCAAAGTAATCCTTATATGCCTCCTTCAATGACGGAAGTGATGAATAGTCAAACTCTGATTTCTCGGTATTTTTTATTCTTGTTCCCGTGAAGTTCACATACGGCTGTTCTCTTATCTCTATTTTTGAAATGTACTGTTTGGAATCTGTTGTATTGGTATCAAAGACAATTTTTAAGAACTTATTATCCTTTAATACCTCGGGGTCGGTATAGATACGACCCTTTCCGTTTTGACTATGACGATGTTCTATATACTTATCTTTTGTGTAAGTCTTCCCGTCTTGTGAATAATAAAAGCTCATCTTTGCGCCGCTTTCCGCGTCGCCGTAAAGATAGACCGTGAAAGACCCTATGACAAACGGCGCTTCATAAACTATTTCGCTTCCCTCCGAAGCGGAAATTACGCTTAGTGCACTCTCATTCTTCCCATAAGCTTTTGGGTCCATATTGACAATTTGAAGTTCTTTTGAATAACTTTTCATTTTAGAAAAATCGTTTAAATCATCCGTTATTATTTTGTATTCCGAACGGGCGTCCGCCCCCTCGGCCGCAAAACAGCCGAGGGGCAAACACATAACCGTCATACAAAGAATCAAAAATGCAAATATAAATTTTGTTTTCAATAAATTTACCTCCCGATTCTCAATACTTTATTTTTTGCTATCAAGCTCGACCTGTCTTGCTTTGGCTTCCTTGTGATACTCTGACTTGATCTTATCAACCTTATCATAGCCGAGCGCATAGACATCGTCTATCATCTTCCTGTATTCGGATATAGCGGTATTCTCATCCTTTGCGGTCAGGAACTTCGCACGCGCCTTTTCTATAACCGTATTTGCCTGAGTCTGAATAACACCCTCATCTGAATTCGGGTCTATCGATCTCATAAGCGAAAGATACATATAATCGGTCGATGCCGACTCATTCGCAAGGGGTCTGTCCTCTCTGTCCTCAACAGTCTGTTCTACATTAGGCGCCGGAAGAACCTTGTCATACTGATAGTGGAACAGTCTGTATGAAAATATACCTGTCTCATTGGTAAAGTTTTCTTCTTTTGAACGCTTCGCGTGTTCATCTGTCTGCTGTATTGTATGATCGTCGATTCTGACCCAATCTCTTCCTTCCTTACCATAATCCATAAGACGATTGCCCTCGGGGCTCCACATATAACGCATAAACTTCAGGCATTCCTCCGGGTGCTTGCTTCCTCTCGGAATAAATGTTGTTGTCCAGCCCTTTCTCTGTACATCTGTCAGGCAGGTCTTTTGTCCATATGCGTTCATAGGTTCAATCGCCTTATATCTCACATTCGGATAAGATTTTTGAAGAGCCTTGTTTACGCTTGTCAGACCGTCGAACTTCCAAAGCACAACAAATGACAAGCCCTGAGACAAATCTTCCTCAACCTGATCCTGTTTCTTTACAAACGCTTCGGGGTCGGTAAGTCCTGCCTTGTTGAGCTTAACCATATACTTTAAAAATTCCTCATACTTCGGATCCTTCCAGTATTCGTAATAGTTGTCGTTTTCATCTATGTAGAAGTCGTGAATACCGAATGCCTTCTGTAAATATCCGGCAGACCAAAACTGAGGATAAAGACAGAGTGGTATAGTCTTTTTACCGTTGATTTCAGGATACTTCTCTTTGAACTTTACAAGTGCATTATAGAAACCGTCGGGCGTACTCATATCAGGCTCGCCGAGTTCTTCGTATATATCGCTTCTGACCAAAAATGTACAGGTGTTTAAATCGTTCTTTTCCTCAATCTGCCAGTCGGCTTTAAGCCACGAGGGCAAGCCATAAAGAACTCCGTCAATCGGCTGTGCACCGTATGTCCACACGCTGTCGGGAATCTCACTTTTCATCTCGGGACAATACTTGTTAATAAGCTCCTCAAGCGGATAAATCGCGTTATTTTTAACCATCTGGTCAATCTGTTGCTCGCTCGACTGAAAGGTCATCATATCGGGCATATCTCCCGTTGCCATCATAAGGTTTACCTTTTCAAGTCCCGAACCTGTCGGAATTGTTACATTAGGTTTAACTCCGGTCTTTTCAACCACCTCTTTAAGAACCTCGGCCGTATTCCATAAATCCGGAGACGAGTCCCACTGTGACATATTAATAAACCAATCAACCGTCACGCCGTCCGCCGCCTTCCACTTGTCGCCCGAATTTCCTTTACTGCTCTTTTTGCATGCGGTAAAGCCTGTCACCAAAAGAGTGCACGCAAGCGCTCCACATACTGCTCTTCCAACTTTCTTCATTTCATAATCCTCCTGTTTATTAAAATTTTAATTATTATTCCTTTACCGAACCTATAAGAACGCCCTTAACAAAATATTTCTGAAGGAAGGGGTAAATCAGTATGATAGGTCCTGTCGCTATAACCATCGTCGCATATCGGATAGACTCGGGAGTCACCTCAATCGTCTTGCCTCCGGTCACCTGAGACGCCACATCCTTGGCGTTCTGCGCCGCCTGACTCTGGTTAATAATCCTCATAAGTATCGTCTGAAGCGGCATCAGCTTATCGTTATTTATGTAAATAAAAGCATCAAACCATGAATTCCAATGGCCCACCCCGGTAAATAGTGCAATCGCCGCAAAGCACGACATTGAAAGCGGAACCATAATCTGAAAGAATATTCTATAGTCGCCGCAGCCGTCAATCTTTGCCGCTTCCTCAAGTGAATCCGGAATTCCATGATAAAACGACTTCATTATAAGCATATCCCACACGCTGATAAGGCCGGGTATAATGTAAACCCAAAAGGTATTTGTCAGGTGCAGAGTTCTCATCAGGATAAACGTCGGAATAAGTCCGCCGCTGAAAAACATCGGTATAGTACAGAAGATTGTGTACCACTTACGTCCGATAAGATTTTTCTTTGACATTCCATAAGCAAATATACCCGTGCATATCAAGTGTGAAAGTGTACCGATAACCGTTCTCGCAATTGTGATTCCGTATGATGCAAAAATCTGACTGTCACTTAAAACCTTTTTATAGTTGCTGATTGAAAATGACCTCGGCCAGAAGTATATTCCTCCGCGCATCGCGTCATACGGATCGTTAAGAGATATAACCAAAATGTTTATAAACGGATAAACAAACATTATCGTAAGCAAAATAAACAACAATGTATTGGCCACGTCAAATACGTTTTCTCCGAACGACCTTTTCATAAACGCTGGTCTTGAATCTTTTAAAGCTTTTGTTTTCAATGTTTTGTCCCCCTTACCACAAGCTGTTTTCCGTCACTCTTCTCGATATCCAGTTTGCCATCAGCATAAGTGTGATGTTTACCACCGATGTGAACAATCCGATAGCCGCAGCGAACGAATATCTTCCCTGACTCAGACCCATTGTATAGCTGTATGTACTCAGCGTCTCGCCAACATCGTATGTAATCGGGTTTCTGAGAAGGAATATATCGTCAAAGCCCGAACCGGTAAGCATACCACTTATAGCAAATATCATATAAATAACAACAACCGGCATAATACTCGGCAGAGTAACCGAAATCATTCTTCTGAATCTGCCTGCTCCGTCAATCGTTGCCGCTTCATATAGCGTCTGATCAACGCCGCTTATCGCCGCACAGTATATGATAGAACCCCAGCCTATTCCCTGCCAGCAATGCAGAATAACCAGAATCGGCCAGAAATACTTCGGGTCGCTCAGATAATTAACCGGTTCTTTTATAATATGAAGTCCCATAAGTATGTCGTTAAACAAACCGCCGTTTGCCGAACAGAACTTTGAGACCATACCTACCACTACAACTATCGAAACAAAGTGAGGCAGATACGATACGCTCTGCGCAAACTTTTTGAACCTGAGCGATAAAAGCTCGTTTAACAAAAGAGCAAAGATAATCGGTCCGGGAAATCCGAACAGGGTTTTCAGCATACTTATTCCTATAGTATTTTTAAACAACAGCCCTATGTTCGGCTCGTTAAAAAAAGTTTTAAAATGTTTTAGCCCAACCCAGGGGGTTCCCATAATCCCCGAATAGAAGTTATAGTCCTTAAAGGCAATTATTACACCGTACATAGGGATATAACTGAATATGAAAATAAAAATCAATCCCGGAATAACCATCGATTGAAGCGCCCATTGATGTTTAAACCTCTTTAACCCGTCCGTGAAGCCGCTTTTCTTCTTTTTCCTTGCATTAACATTGTCATTCACTTGTTCCACAACCTTTCAAGCCAAATTTTTCTCAATAATGATAAAGTGTTGTGTTTTAAAACAAGACCTCATCATTTTGATTCAGTTATAAATTTGCAGTATAATAAATATATTGCACAAATTTCAAGAACTTTATAAACTAATTATAGATAATTTTAAAACTTATTTCAATCTGAAATTTTGCACTATAATATGAATTTTTTTACCTCACCGTAAAATTTATAATTTTTTCAGCATTACCATTTTGTGGCCTCAATCCGACTTACAATCAATTCAGGAATATATTCGCCACTCCCGATCCGTTCAAGCCTTACTGCACCTGTCAAACAAAAAACCTGCAAGCCGCTTATATCAAGTGCTTGCAGGTTTTATATTATCGCACCTCACAGTTTTACTTCAAATTCAAACATTCAACCATTACTCTTTTATTCTTACAATTTTCAAAGAAAAGCGAAATATCAGATTCACAGGAGAATTTGATTTTCTTCTCTTCATTCGACAAGAGAGTAAAATATGCAGTATCACAAATTATAGAATAGTCATCACATTTCGGATATATGAAAAATGCACTTGGCTTTTTTGCAAAAGACCAAGTGCATCACCGCTGATTAATTCAACCAACTTCATTTCATGTTCATTCAACCATATCATGCTTTATTATCTCCATTTACTTTATATTGGAGATTACTCCCACTCACACAGTTGAACATACAACCTCACAAATATACTTAGCGAATGTATTTTTCAAATGCTTCTATCCATGCATTTTTTATAATGCAGTGCCCCGGAGCATTGGGATGTACCCCGTCATAGCTCCAGTATTCGACCGGCGCATATTTGAGCATTTCATCGAACTTTTCTTGCAAAGGAACAAAAACAGCATCATTCTCATCAGCAACTCTTTTGGCAATCTGTGCAAGCTTTTTAACGCCGCCGATATATGCATCGGGATTTTGCATTGCCGCGCTTCCCTTCATTTCAAATCGGTCGGAACTTTCAATAATTCTTTTATAACAACACCTCTCCTTCCTCCGCCGGTAAATATGTTTCCTCGTTATTTATAATCACCAAGAAAATCCGTATTTTTCTCAAAAATTTCATCACACATATTTTTAATTTCGTCAAGCGAACACACTGCTGAGCAAAGCGGATCCATATACACGGCGTGATACACCATTTCCTTACTCTTTTGCATAGCAGCTTCAACAACAAGACTTTCGATTCTTGCTGTTGTGTTGACCAAAATCGCAAGATGCTCGGGCAGAGGGCCTGCAATTGTGGTTTTCATACCCATCTTATCGGCAACAACAGGAACCTCAACGCACGCATCATAGGGCAGATTCGGAATCGAACCGTAGTTTAAAACATTTCCGTTAAAAATAAACGGTTTTCCGTCACCGATTCTTGCGTTAAATATATCGGCCGCATATTCAACACTCTTGCTCTTATCAAATTCCTTGTTCAGCCATTCATCATACTGTTTTTTTGTATTTGCCTTTCTATCTCGCCTGATTTCAAGAGAATATGCATACTTACCCGGATTGTCACCTGTCCCATGGGTGCAGTATTTCTCTATTAAGTCGGGTCTTTTCCTGAACCACGGATTATATTCCGAGTTGTGTCCGCTTGATTCCGTTACATAATAACCGAGTTTTAAGAACATTTCGTTGCGAACCTGTTCTTCATTTAAAATTTTTGGGTCCTCCATCAGTTTCCGAAGCTTTGGATATAAGTCCTCGCCGTTATGTTCAAGAACAGTATAAAATGCCTGATGATTTACACCCATACACTTATATGTAATCTCTTCGTAAGGAATCTCAAGCCAGCGGGAAATAAGATGTTTTATTGTTCCCTGAACGCTGTGGCACAAACCGGTAACCTCAATATTTGCGTGCTTCTGCATCGCACCGCAAAGCATCGACATAGGGTTCGTATAGTTTAAAAATACCGCATTTGGACAATATTTTTCAATGTCCCGACATATATCAAGCATAAGCGGAATATTGCGAAGTGCACGGAAGATTCCGGATACCGACCGCGTATCACCGACGTTTATGTTCACACCATATTTTTTTGGAATTTCTATCTCATAACGCCAAATATCAACATCCCCGTTAAAAACCGTACAAAGGACTCCGTCGGCTCCCTTGAGTGCCTCAGCTCTGTCCATTGTGGTTGTGACAATACACTTTGGTTTATTCATTTTTTCGATAATGGTTCTTACCACTTTAGCAATATTGGCAAGGTTATCGGCATTGATGTCCATAAGCGAAAATTCACATTCCTCAAAAGATGGAAATGTGAGCAGGTCACGAACACAGCTGCTGGTAAACTGCAGGCTTCCGGCTCCTATAAAAGCAAACTTTTTCATAATTACACAATCCTTTCAAATATATTGTCGCAAAGAAAAATTACTTTGCGAATTTATACTTAAATTATAAGCTGATTTGCCTTCAAGAACAATGGATAAAACGATTTATTTCATAGACAATTTTGCTATTGAAAATAAATTTTATATATGATATACTTATAGAAAATGTCTCAGGAGATAAAAAAATGTTTGAAAAGACCAAAGATTTTCACGATAAAACAAATTTTAAATCCACCAAATATTTGCACATTAACAGCTGCGGAAGGCAAACCCACAACGGAAACGGCTATCCTCTTTTGCGTTCCAGAGGAAGGGTTGACTATCATCTGTTGTACGTTACGCAAGGCGAATGTGTCTTGCTTGAAGGTGACAACGAAACCATTCTTACGCAAGGGGAAATCAAAATTTATAAACCCTACGAAAGACAGCATTATAGGTTCAATCCGCCGCTTGCTCAGAGCTATTGGCTTCACTTTGTCGGAATAGGTGCGGAAGAGACAATGAAAAGACTTAATCTATGGACAAAATCGATATACAATATAGGACTGAACGAAAATATCATTCGGCTATTTGATGATATTATACGCGAAACAACGTTAAAGGAACATTGTTACCAGTCTGTCTGCGAAGGAAAACTTCTTGAGCTGTTGGGGTATATTTCACGTATTGCAACCTCCGGATTCGGTATAAATTCATCTGATAAGTCCGGGCTTATTTACAGTGCAATCGAACAAATGAGAGAAGAGCCTTTAAAGAAAACCGATACTGCCAAAATGGCGGCTATGTTTGGCTTGAGCCGAGGAAGGTTTGAACATCTGTTCAAGGAGGTTACGGGTCTGCCGCCGCACAAATACCAAATGAAGATTCGACTCGATAAGTCGCGCTATCTTTTAAAAAATACACAATTGAATATTTCTGAAATAGCTTTTATGACGGGCTTTTCAGACCCGTTATATTTCAGCAGGATTTTCAAAAAGACTTTTGGTTGCCCTCCGACAAAATACAGAGAGAGCAAGGAAAGAATTTAACTATAACAAAAAGAAGGCCGGACACTGCCCTGCCGCTGCGTCCGCCCTTCTTTTGTTTGAAATTTTATTTCTCAGCATACTTAGGCTTTTTCATTAAGATGAGGACTTTTGCTATCGCAATCATCGGGTAAATCGTGTATGTAAATCAAAAACCGCCTATTTTAGGCGGTCTTTGATTTTGGTGGAGATATGGGGATTCGAACCCCAGACCTGTTACATGCGAAGCAACCGCTCTCCCAACTGAGCTATACCCCCTCTTTTCGTTATAACTATATTATATACCTAAATATGCGATTAGTCAAGAGTTTAAATAGAATTTATCTCAAAAAAAGGGAATGTCAAATCGACATTCCCTTTGAATTATCCTACATTTCGGCCATTTTTATCAATCGATTTGGTTTTTGAAGTTTCAGACTTTAAATCCGAAGTCTCATCTTTCTTTCGATTAATATTATATGTCAACTGAGGTTTTGCCTTTTTTTCAACACATTCACGCGTAACAACAACCTTTTCGATTGTCGGATCTGACGGAATACTATACATTATATCGAGCATAATGTCTTCAAGAATGGTTCTGAGACCTCTTGCACCGGTCTTGCGCTCTGCCGCAAGCTTAGCGATAGCTTTAATCGCATCAGGTTCAAACTCAAGCTCAACATTGTCCATAGCAAGAAGTGTTTGGTATTGTTTAACCGGAGCATTCTTAGGTTCGGTTAATATTGAGCAAAGTGCCTCTTCGTTAAGCGAATCAAGTGTCGTAACAACCGGAAGTCTTCCGATAAGTTCAGGGATTAAGCCGAACTTTAACAAATCGGTAGGTTCAAGCTGTTTTAAAATATCGCCGCGGTTTTTATCCTTCTTGCTTTCGACCTTTGCTCCGAAGCCGAGGGTCTTATTGTTGACACGGCTTTCTATAATCCTGTCGATACCTTCAAAGGCACCGCCGCAGATAAAGAGAATATTCGTCGTATCAATCTGAATAAATTCCTGCTGCGGATGCTTTCTTCCGCCGTTCGGCGGAACCGAGGCTATTGTTCCTTCAAGAATTTTAAGAAGTGTCTGCTGAACACCTTCGCCGCTGACATCACGGGTGATAGAAGGATTCTCGGACTTTCTTGAAATTTTGTCAACCTCATCTATATAGATAATTCCCTTCTCAGCAAGCTCTATATCATAATTTGCCGCCTGAATCAGCTTAAGCAATATATTCTCAACATCTTCGCCGACATAGCCCGCTTCGGTAAGCGAGGTAGCGTCAGCAATAACAAACGGAACATTAAGCATTCTCGCAAGAGTTTGTGCAAGAAAGGTTTTTCCGCATCCGGTCGGGCCAATCATCAGAATGTTACTTTTCTGAAGTTCAACCTCACCCGCGGCAGCGGAATTTGAAAAAATTCGTTTATAGTGGTTGTAAATCGCAACACAAAGAGCCTTTTTTGCGGTTTCCTGACCGATTATATATTCATCGAGAAATGCGTGAATTTCAGCCGGTTTGGGAATATTTTTCAAAGCCTCTTCATCGTATTCATTCAAATCCTCTTTAAATATTTCAACGCAGAGGTCAACACATTCGTTACAGATATATGCGTTCGGCCCCTCGATAAGCTTTTTTACCTGGCTCTCTGTCTTGCCGCAGAACGAACATCTGCATACCTTGTTTTCATCAATTTTATTAGGCATAGATTACTCCTATCTATTGGTTACGATTTTGTCAATAAGACCGTATTTAACAGCAGCCTCGGCATCCATAAAGTTATCTCTCTCGGTATCTGCCTTGATGACATCAAGAGGCTGACCTGTGTTCTTGCTTAAAATAGTATTTAAGTTTTCTTTTATTTTAAGCATTCTCTCAACATGAATTTGCATATCGGTTGTCTGGCCCTGGGTCCCGCCTAAAGGCTGGTGAATCATAATCTCACTGTTGGGCAGTGCAAAGCGCTTACCCTTTGCACCGGAGCAAAGTAAAAACGCGCCCATGGATGCCGCCATTCCGACACAAATTGTGGAAACATCAGCCTTTGTATACTGCATTGTATCATAAATCGCCATACCCGCAGTAACAGAGCCGCCCGGGCTGTTGATATAAAGATTAATATCCTTATCGGGGTCCTCACTGTCAAGGAAGAGAAGCTGAGCAACAACAAGGCTTGCCGTCGCATCATTTACTTCATCCGAAAGGAATATAATCCTGTCTTTTAAAAGACGCGAAAAAATGTCATAGGAACGTTCGCCATGACCTGTCTGTTCAATTACATAAGGAACCAAACTGTTTCTGAAATTATAGTTATCCATAAATATTCATTGCCTTTCCGCCCAATTATAAAACCGGTTGATACCTCGGGCAAATATCAACAAAGGCTGACTTGGATAATATATCCAAGTCAACCCGTAAATATACAACTTTTGTACAGCTTATTTAAAATCTGCGTTGTCTACCAGGAACTTAATGGTATTACGAGTTTTAATTCTCTCTTTTACGTCATCTTCCGAAACGTATTTTTTAATATCTTCAACCTTCATACCGTTCTGCTCTGCCATCTCGTCATATTCCTTGCTGACTTCCTTATCGGAAGCATCGATATTTTCCGCTTCACAAATCTTTTCAAGAACAAGTGATGTCTTAACGTTCTTTTCAGCGTCAGCTTTAAACTGCTCTTTCAAAGAATCAAGCGTCATTCCGGTGTATTTCATATACTGTTCAAGATTCAATCCCTGATAACGCATCTGCATATCAAAGTCTCTTATCATCTTGTCAATCTGGCTGTTAATCATTGCCTCGGGAATATCAATTTCTGTTGCATCGCATACAGCCTTGATAACATTTTCCTCTGTTTCGTGAGCAGCCTTTTCCTTGCCGGCCGCCGAAAGCTTTTCTTTAACATCCTTTTTAAGTTCTTCAAGTGTGTCAAATTCGCTGACATCCTTTGCAAACTCATCATCAAGTTCAGGAAGTTCTTTAACCTTAATAGAGTTAATCTTAACCTTGAACTCAGCGTCCTTACCTTTCAGCTCTTCTGCATGATATTCTTCGGGGAAGGTAACCTTTACATCAACCTCATCGCCTATGTTCTTTCCTATAAGCTGATCCTCAAAGCCGGGAATAAACTGACCCGAACCGATTGTGAGATCATAGTTTTCGCCCTTGCCGCCTTTAAAAGCAACACCGTCACAAAAGCCTTCAAAATCGATGTTTGCAATGTCGTCCTTCTGAACAGGTCTGTCCTCAACGGAAACCATTCTCGAATTTCTTTCACGCATTTTTTCGATTTCGGCATCAATGTCCTTCTTAAGGGTGCGGTGAGAAACCTTCGACGCCTTAATGCCCTTATACTGTCCAAGCTCAAATTCAGGCTTAACGGTAACCTTAGCGGTAAATGTAATGCCGTTATCCTTGCTTATTTCACCCTTTATATCAATTTCGGGCTGATCAACCGGGAAGATGTTATTTTCCTCGATTGCTTTATCATATGCATCAGGAAGAACAATGTTTATCGCATCTTCATAAAAAATCTCAGGCCCATAGTATTTTTCAATTATTTTTCTCGGAGCTTTACCCTTGCGAAAGCCCTGAATGTTGATTTTACCAACATTCTTTCTGTAAGCCTTTTCTATACCCTTTTCAAATTCATCCGCCGAAACAGCAAATTCAAAGCTTACAACATTTTTGTCAACTTTTTCTACTGTACTCATCTACAACATTCCTCTCTGCTAAATATACCTTCAATATTATAACACAAATAATAAAAAAAGCAAGTGTTTTTAGAAAATTTCTTATTTTTTTCTTGTATTTAGCCTGTTTCTTTTTAAATATCTTTATTTTTCTAAGGTTTTAGCCGTATTTGCCTAAAACGCAAATAATTTTAAAAAATCTGTTTACTAATCAGCTGTGTTATGGTATAATATTCTATTGAAAACTCAGATAGTTCTCTTTTTAAGGAGTGGTTTGCTTGATATTTAAAGAATTAAAAAAATATTTGGGGTTGTTCATACTTGCCGTTGCTGTCATCATAGTATATAAAACCTTTGACAACTTCGGAATCATTCTCGACTTTTTCGCAAAGATACTGCACTTGCTTACTCCGTTTTTTATCGGTGCCGCAATCGCGTTCATTTTAAGAATACCCTGCCGTCAGCTTGAACTAATGCTTCGGAAAACAAAAATCGGAATAATCCGAAAATCCCGCCGCGGCATATCTATTTTTCTGACATACTTTATAGTTATTGCTACGATTGCACTCATCATCATCGCTATTATTCCTCAGCTTGGCGAAAGCGTGACGCAATTTGTTGAACAGCTTCCGTATATGATGACCGCTCTTAGCGACTGGATAAGCTCTCTTGATATTTACGGTCTTGATTTAACCCGTATTCAGGAATTTTTCAGCAAGAATATTCTCTCTATCGAGAAACTCGCCGGTATGCTGGATCTTGAGAACATCGACAAGTACGCCCAAAGCGTGAAAAGCGCAGGCTCGGTTATAGTAAACATCTTCCTCGGCATAATTATCTCTATCTATATGCTGCTTGAACGGAGGAATATTCGCCATGCGTTTTCTGTTTTCGCCAGAGCGTACATTCCGCATAAGCATATGCGGAACATCGTTCATTATTGTAATATGATATCAAGCTTTACAAATAAATATATCGGCTGCCAGCTTTTGGACGCGTGCATTGTGTTTTTTCTTTGTCTCATTGTGCTCAGTATAATGCGTGCTCCGTATGCCGGTGTTATCGCTCTTATGGTCGGAAGTTTCAACCTTATTCCGTACTTCGGCGCAATCATAGCGGTTTTCATTTCAGCTCTCATCACACTTGTGACAAGCGGCTTTATGAACGCGGTAATCCTCGTTGCCGTTCTAATAGTTCTTCAACAACTTGACGCAAATATTATTCAGCCGCGGCTTGTTGCGAACTCACTTTCGATTAAACCGCTTTATGTAATATTGGGCGTTATCCTGGGCGGCGGTCTGTTCGGAATTATCGGAATGTTCCTCGGTGTGCCTATGGTTGCGCTTGGTAAGAACATTATTGATGATATAATCACAAAAAAGACCGGTAGGCTTAAAACAAAAGAAAAGCCTGCGGCGGTCAAAAGCCCGAACGAATAGGCTTTAAAACATTCGGGAATCATACAATTATTATTTATAAAACAGAAATCAGTTTAAGGAGATGTTAATATTGAATACAAAAAGGCTTCGGGACGGAATCGACCTTCATATAATAGATGCCCCGAAATTTAAAACTAACTTAATGAGCGTATATTTTAATATTCCGCTCAGGCGTGAAACGGTTACAAAGGCGGCTCTTCTTCCATCGGTATTAAAACGCGGCTGTGCCAAATATCCGACAATGAAGGATATGTCGCGCCGCCTTGATGATCTTTACAGTGCTTCTGTCAGCGCCGGAGTCAGAATGAAAGGCGACGGTGAGGTCTTATTTTTCACCGCGGAATATATTTCCGATAAATTTATCGGCGAAAAGCTCAGCGCGCAGATAGCGGAATTTCTTCACGACTTCATTTTTTCTCCGTTGACAGAAAACGGCGGCTTTAACAAAGAATACACAGCCGGCGAGAAGGTCAATCTGAAAAACGCAATCTTAGGTCTTGTGAACGACAAAAAAGCTTATACCGAGTTCAAATGCCGTGAGGCAATGTTCGGTAAGGAAGGCTATGGTATGTTTGAAGCCGGCTATGCCGAGGACCTCGACGGTATAACGCCGATAAATTTATATGAATTCTATAAGGATGTTTTAAATAAGTCAAAAATCGACATATTTATAAGCGGAACAGTTGATGACGAAACCGTAGGGGATGTTGAAAGGATACTCGGCTCGGCGTTTGAGGACAGAGATGCAAACTATATCGGCACTACTGTTGCTGAATCCGAGGGAACAGAACTTAAGACCGTTTCAGAGGAAGCGGACGTTGTTCAGAGCAAGCTTTGTATGGGAATGCGCTGTGGTATTCAGCCGGTCGGCGACGAGTTTTACGCAATCACACTTGCAAGCTGTATATTCGGCGGAAGTCCTTTTTCAAAGCTTTTCGCAAACGTACGCGAAAAGCTTAGTCTTGCTTATTATGCAGTCGCCCGATATTCGCGGTTTAAGAGCGTAATGATGATAAGCTCGGGCATACAAACCGAAAATTATCAGGCGGCATATGACGAGATAATGCTTCAGTTTAAAAAGATGCAAGACGGAGAAATCGATGACTTTGAAATAGAATCGGCAAAAAAATATCTTGCTAACGCATATCATTCATTATCCGACAGTCTCCGCGGAATGGAAGATTATTATTTAAGCCAGTGCATAATGGGAGAGCAGCAAAGCATTGACGAGCTTCTTTCCGGCGTTCTCGCCGTTGACAAAAAACGAATCACAGATGTAATGAAAAAGGTCAGGTTTGACACAGTATATTTCTTAAAGGGCAAGTCAGCCGGGGAGGTAGAATAATGGATATTCAAAAAATCACTAACTCAGAGCTTGGAGAGGAAATGCAGTTTGCGATTCACGAAAGCGGTCTACGTGTTTACGTCTTTCCCAAAAAAGGCTTTTCCAAATACTATGCAATCTACGGAACGGAATACGGCTCGCTGAACCGAACCTTCACCGTTCCGGGCGAAAACAATGAAATAACCGTTCCCGACGGTATCGCTCACTATCTTGAACATAAAATGTTTGAAGAAGAGGACGGCAGTGATGCTTTTGAAAAGTTTGCCGTTACCGGTGCGTCGAGTAACGCCTATACCTCTTTCGACATTACCGCGTATCTGTTTTCGTGCACTGACAGATTCTACGAAAACCTTGACATCCTGCTTGAATTCGTCAATCATCCGCATTTTACCGCTGAGAACGTTGCTAAAGAGCAGGGAATAATCGGTCAGGAAATCAAGATGTATGACGATGACCCCGAATGGTGTGTTTTCTTTAATTCGCTCAAGGCAATGTTTCATAACAATCCGGTCAAGATTGATATTGCCGGAACGGTTGAAAGCATTTCGCATATCACGCCCGAGATACTTTATAAATGCTATAACACGTTTTATAATCCGGCGAATATGCTTCTCGTCCTCGTGGGTGACATTGATATGAACGAAGCGATGAAATATGTTGACAAGCATATCTCGGCTGACAGGAATCTGGGAAGGGTCAAGTGTACAGAGGTATCCGAACCGCGGGAGAGAGTTAAAGAATATATTGAACAGAAGCTATCTGTTTCACAGCCTATGTTCCGTGTTGCATTTAAGGATAATCAACCGTATATGACAGGTGACGCTCTCTTAAAAAAGGAAATAGAAACCGAGATAATACTGGAGGCCGTATTCGGCAGAAGCAGCGACTTTTATCTTGACCTATATGAACGCGGACTTATCGACTCAACCTTCGGGACAGAAACCGACATTGAACACGAATACGGATTTTCACTTATCGGCGGTGAATCATCGAATCCCGATAAGGTTTATGCCGAGATTAAGAATGTGCTTGACAAGTGCATGGCGGACGGAATAGATTCGGCGGCGATTGACCGGGCGAAAAAGGTTCTGATTTCACGCGATATAAGCCTGTTTAACAATATCGAGAATATGGGAAACACATTTATACGCCAGCTTAAAAACAATCAGAACCCTCTCGGCTATAAAAAGGTCGTTGAAAGTGTAACATATGATGACATATCAAGGCGTCTGAGTAACCACTTTGACACATCAAACTGTGTTCTTTCGGTTGTAAGGCCCGTATGATTGGAGTAAGCTTATGATTAACGTTATTACTTTTCCGAGGCTCGGTTTATCTTTTACGATAAACCGGGCTGCTATAACAATAGGTAACTTTTCGATATATTGGTACGGATTGTTAATCACTTTCGGAATGTTTCTTGCTATTCTTTATGGCATCCGCGAATCAAAGAAGTCCGGAATCAGTTCGGATGACTTTTTTAATATGCTCATTATCGCCATTCCCGTTTCGATAATATGCGCGAGGGCATACTATGTGATATTCAGCTGGGATATGTACAAGAACAACATTTCGGAGATATTCGACATACGGGGCGGCGGTCTCGCCATTTATGGCGGAGTTATCGGGGCGGCTCTTACCGTTATAATATACTGCCGCACAAAAAAGCTCAATCTGGGAGCGATTCTCGATATGCTTGCTGTCGGCCTTCTTATAGGTCAGGCAATAGGCCGCTGGGGAAACTTTGTCAACGGTGAGGCATTCGGTGCGGTCACATCCCTTCCGTGGGGAATGACAGTTCAGACAAACGGCAAGTTAATAGCCGAGAACGTTCACCCGACTTTTTTCTATGAATCGGTATGGAACTTTATCGGGATAGGTGTCCTCTTGTTGTATAAGAAACACAAAAAATTCAGCGGCGAGCTGTTTTGTGCTTATATGGTTTGGTACGGAGCGGGAAGGACAATGATTGAGGGGCTTCGTGCGGATTCATTATATTGGGGTCCGATACGCATTTCACAGCTTTTGGCCGCTATGACCGTGATTGTCGGCGCTTCATTTATTATATGTCTCAGAAAAAGAAAATCACACACTTGATTTAATACCGTTTATCGGGAAAACCTCCGGAATTTTTCTGGTTGTCAAACAGTATCAAAAAAAGATAGAAAAAAATGAACTTTTTTCAAAAAAACACTTGCTTTTTGAATTAAATAGTGATACAATATAAAGTACTGATGTGAAAATCAAGTCTATTATTTGGAGGTGAAATTATGCCTAACATTAAGTCAGCTAAAAAGAGAGTTAAAGTTATCAAGACAAAAACTCTTCAGAACCAGATGGTTAAATCTCAGCTCAAAACAGCTATAAAGAAGTTTGAAGCTTCTCTTAAAGACGGAAAGGCAGCTGCCTCTGAAGCTTATAACTTTGTTGTAAAGAAAACCGATCAGGCTGTAGCTAAGGGTATTATCCACAAAAATACTGCCGCTCGCAGAAAGAGTCAGTATACCGCAATGCTCAATAAGCTTGCGTAACGTAAATTTTTTTACACAACCTAAGATTATGAAAAATTCTATACACAAAAAACACGGCTGAACAGCCGTGTTTTTTGGTTGCTAAACTGTCGAAAAAGTTATATTCAGCAAGATATTGTTTTGAATGAATTCTCATTTTTTTAGAAACCCTGTATTGTATTGCCGTGTCCGTTACAGTAATGTAGCAATATATTGTTGAAAACAGTGTGAAAAGACGAAAAATTTCATTTCCTTGCCGCCGCGGTTGGCAGGGTGGAATCCGGGGACGGCGTTTTTTTTTAAATGAAATTTTTCGTTTATCAGACTTCGTCGACGCGCTTAGGCACGGCTGAACAGCCGTGTTTTTTGGTTGCATATTTATTTGTATCTGTCAACGTCCGCGAGGGTTATCCCTTCGTGCATCGAAATATTTATTCCGTTTGCAATAACCGATGCTATATCGCCGATAATACTGTCTACATCCTTAGGTGCAACTATCATACTTCCGAGTTCCTCGCCGATTTCCGAACGAATCCAGTCACGTCTGTTCGCCTCGTCTCTCGGAATATTTATATCATTCCTTTTATTCATCACAATATCCATACCTGCCGCGGCAATAGTAGCGGCATCAACAACCGTCGGTACGCCTATGGCGATAACAGGACGTCCGAGCGTTTCAGCGTTAATCGTTTTTCGTTTGTTTCCGACCCCGCCGCCGGGGGTGATTCCCGTATCGGTCAGCTGAACCGTGGTGTTTATTCTCTCAACGCTTCCCGAACATAGAGCATCAATCACAATAACAAGCTTCGGATTAATCTCGTGTGCAAGGCTTCTCACAATTTCCTCGGTTTCCATACCGGTTGTTCCCAAAACCCCCGGCGCAATAGCACAAAGCGGTCTTATTCCTTCGTCAATCTCATCGGGAATATATTTTTTAAGATGCCGTGTTATCATAAGAGAATCAATAACCCGCGGCCCGAGTGCGTCTGCGGTAATCCGGTCGTTTCCAAGTCCGACAACCAAAACGGTATCATCTTGATCATCAAGCATTTCATCCGTTATACTTTTAAGCTCACAGGCACAGGCCTTGCACATTTCTTCATATATCTCCTGCTGGCCGTAAAACCTTGCCGGCATCTCAATCGTAATATAACTTCCCATTGGCTTTCCGAGCTCTCTTGCTCCGTTTTCGTTATCAACCTTGATTCGGGTTATTTTAATATAATTGTTGTGTTCGGTCTCTTCAACCTTAACTCCGTTTATCGAAAAATCCGACGCCTTTCCCATCGCAAGCATCTCATGAGCTTCTATAGCGAGGTCACATCTTGAAGTATTTGTATCAGCCATTCTTTACCTCCTGTTATAATATATTTGTAAGTCAAACATATCGCTTTACTCCGTCTTAAAGTCAATTTTCAAATGCTATTTTGGGTCATTTTATTTCAAACAGCTTTTGGCCTATGTCAACCATATTTCCGGCAAGAACCTTTACTCTTTTTTTATCCGAAACGCCCGCCGCGATAATAGGCGTTGTCAGCTTATATCCCGCTTCCTTTATTTTATCAATGTCAAATTTCATAAGAAGGTCGCCTGCCGAAACCTTGTCACCTTCTTTCACGCAATATTCAAAGAACCTTCCGTTAAGCTTTACCGTATCTATACCTACGTGGATGAGAATGTCACCGCCGTTCTTGCCGGTGATACCTATTGTATGAGCCGTTTTAACGGTATTAGATACCACTCCGTCAACAGGAGAGTGAACCTCGCCTATATTTGGCTCTATCGCTGTTCCAAAGCCGAGTATGCCGCTTGAGAACGCATCATCCTCCACCTTTTCGAGCGGAACAATGTCACCTCGCATAGGTGACATAATTGTTATACTTCCGGTTGCCTTATGCTGTTTTGTATCTTCGACCGTTTTAATCTCAATATCAGCCGGATTTCCCTCAAGATAATCCTCAAGCTCTGACTTTATAACCGTCACTTTAGGTCCGAACACTATCTGAACGCCATTACCTTTTTGAATCACTCCCGATGAACCGCTCTGACGCAATATAGATTCGGTTACCTTTTCGCTGTCATTGACCGTTATACGAAGTCTTGTCGCACAGCAGTCAATATCCCGAATGTTTCCGCTTCCGCCAAGGCCCTTTACTATAAGTGCGCTGACTGTTCCGTTTTCCGTTGCCGTTCCTCCGCTTTCCTTGCGGGCATTAACATCTGCACGGGTATAGAGCTTTGTTTCCTCATCATCGGCTTCACGTCCCGGGGTGACATAATTAAACCGTCTTATCATATATCCGAACACGAAGAAATATATAAAGAAGTATACTATACCCACAAACACAATATAAATCCAATGTGTTTTGGCTTCGCCCTGTAAAATTCCGAACAGGAACAGGTCAATAAGTCCGCCCGAGAAGGTCATTCCTACGCCGACCTTAAAGATATGCATAAGCATAAACGAAAGTCCGGCTAAGACACAGTGAACCCCATACATAAGCGGTGCAACAAAAATGAATGTAAACTCAAGCGGTTCGGTTATACCCGTCAGCATTGAAGTCAACGCCGCCGAAAGCAAAAGTCCGCCCGCCGCCTTACGCTTTTGAGGTTTGGCACATTGATACATCGCAAAGGCGGCACCCGGCAGGCCGAATATCATAAACGGGAACTTTCCCGCCATAAACCTTGTGGCCGATACGCTGAATTCAGTAGTATTTTTAGAAGCAAGCTCAGCAAAAAAGATATTTTGAGCGCCCTGAACCACATTTCCGTCTATCACCGCCGTACCTCCGACTGCCGTCTGCCAGAAAGGCATATAAAACACATGATGAAGGCCAAACGGAATCAGTGCACGTTCTATAATACCGTATATCCATGTTCCCGCATATCCGGATGACAGAACCACCCCGCCGAGCATTGAAATCCAGCCTTGAATAACGGGCCAGACATAAAACATAATGATTCCGACAAGAACATATACCACGGCCGAAATAATCGGAACAAAACGCGTTCCGCCAAAGAATGCAATCAGCTGAGGAAGTTGAATCTTATAGAACCTGTTATGAAGTGCGGCAACGCCCAAGCCTACTATAATTCCGCCGAAAACACCCATTTGAAGCGTTGTTATGCCGAGAACATCGGCTGTTGTGTTTTCAAGAAGGTTTTCAACGCCGCCGGTGTTTTCAATCATTGCCTCTATCGTCTTGTTCATCACAAGAAATGCAACAGCACCCGACAGCGCCGCAACCTCCTTCTCACGCTTCGCCATACCTATTGCCACACCCATAGCGAAAAGCAGAGCAAGGTTATCAAATATAACCGTTCCGGCCTTGCTCATTACGTTAAGAAGAGAATATAAAAAGTTACCCTGATGTATTATTCCTGTAAGGTTGTATGCTTCAAGCATAGTTTCGTTTGTGAACGAGCTTCCTATACCGAGAAGAAGCCCTGCAATGGGAAGTATCGCAATAGGCAGCATAAACGACCTGCCCACCCTCTGCAGAACGCCAAATATCTTATCCTTCATTGTCTGAATCTCCTTGTAAAATATAATTTATTCTTATTTTGTCATATCAGACAATAAAAATACAGACTGATAAAAATTTTATCAGTCTGTATAAAATTTCAAACCGCTTCTTTGCGATGACGATACTTTTCACGTGTTGCAAAGCCGCCGCGAATATGACGTTCCTGCTTGTTTTCGGTTAGGATTGCCCTCACGTCCTCAGCAAGGCTCCTGTTGATTTCAAGCAAACGCTCTGTTATATCCTTATGTACGGTGGATTTAGAAATTCCGAATTTCTTCGCCGCATCTCTCACAGTACACCTGTTTTTTATTATGTAATTCGCAAGTTCAACTGTCCTTTCTTCAATATAACATCTCACATACAATGCCTCCCATTTCGCAATCAAATTGCGGTCTTTGGTTCATTATATGCAATTTTAATGATATATAGTACAGTATCCCCCTTGCTTTGAATCCCGGTCCATGTTTCGTTCTTACGTTCACATATTTCTCAACAAGCTGCTCAAAATGCCGGGATATTTATATTATTTCTGAAATTGATAAGGTTTAGTCGTTTCACGGTTTCTGTATTCATGCTTTTCATAATAGCCGATTAAACTTCCATCTCCATCGCGAAGCGCAACCATATATACATCTTTGTTTTCTTTTTCATTATAATATGTGTATATAATGTTATTGTCCTTGCTTTCCCGAAACCACGCCAAAACCTTTTCAATCATTTCGTTGGATTTCGCATTATGACAATCCTTAAGGCTTTTGCCGGTTAAGTCATGATGATAGCGCTTTATAGCAGACGGATTCATATACACAATGGTCGAATTCATATCACAAACGACAATAGCTGTATCATCCTGGTCAATAATACTTTTAAACAATAATTTTAACATTTCATCTTTTAGCATATTATTATAAATCCTCCATAATACATCTTATCAAACCATGAACCTTACAAAATATTCGGCATTGATATATTTGCTTCTTAATCACAACCTAAACATATGGTTAAGTGGTCCCGCGCCCTTACCTAAGTCAAGCATCGCCGCAAGAACCCCGGTAAGATACTCCTTTGCACAAGCTATGCTTTCATCAAGGCTCTTGCCGGCGGCAAGGTTACAGGCAATGGCCGACGAAAGCGTACAGCCTGTTCCGTGGGTATTTGGATTGTTTATTTTCTTCGCCCTAAACCATTTGTAAGAGCCGTCTTTATAAAGCAGGTCAACCGCATCATTCACAAGATGACCGCCCTTGACCAAAATCGCACCGCTATACTTTTCAGCAATAATTTCAGCCGCCGAAACCATACCATCCTCATCTTTTATCGAAATTCCGCTTAAAACTTCTGCTTCGGGAATGTTCGGCGTAATCACCGTTCCGAGCGGAAGAAGCACCTCTCGCAGAGTTTTCTGTGCCTCCTCCGAAATAAGCCTGCACCCGCTTGTGGAAACCATAACCGGGTCAACCACTATATTCTTTGCATCGTATTCTTTAAGCTTTTGAGCAATAACCCTGATGATTTCGCTGTTTGAAACCATTCCTATCTTTACCGCATCGGGAAAGATGTCGCTAAACACCGCATCAAGCTGTGCCGCAACAAATTCGGGCGTTGCTTCCATAATATCAAATACTCCGGTTGTGTTCTGTGCCGTCAGTGCGGTAATCACACTTTCGGCATACATTTTATGTGCGGTTATCGTCTTTATGTCCGCCTGGATTCCCGCTCCGCCGCTCGAGTCCGACCCGGCAATCGTCAATACCTTTTTCATTTTGTTAAAACCTCCGCTTCATAAAAATTCATAAAATACCAATCTGAAATGCTCTTTAATCCGTCCTGTTCGTTTTCAGTGGAATCATACATCGCTGCGACTTTAAATCCCGCCCTTTTTGCGGTTTTTGCCGCATTATAAGAATCCTCAAAAACAACCGTATCCTCTCTGTTTGTGCCGAGATATAAAAGTGCATTTTCATAAATTTCGGGCGAACTTTTGTTTGCTCCGACTTCGGCACAGGTGAAAATCCGGTCAAAGTATGAAGAAATTCCGTTTCGTTCCAAGGCGGCTCTGATAAGCCGTTCATCCGTTGCGGTGGCAATACACATACGTGTGCCGATTTTCTTCAGCATAAACAAAAATTCTTTCACTCCGGACTTAGCCAAAACGTCGTTCTTGTATCTTCCTGCGATTAACCGATTTACACCGTCGATAATTTCGCCGACCGAAAGCCTCACCCCGTACTCATCGCGATAAAATTCGGCCGAATCCTGCATACTCATATTCTTAAATCTTTCGGTTAAGTTTTCTCTCGGTTCAAACCCGATAGAGCACAGGTATTCCTCCGCCGCTCCGTCCCACACAGACATCGAATCAAAAAGAGTTCCGTCGGCATCAAAGACAGCGCCTTTCACCTTCACAAAACCACCTCGCGGGTCAGCTTCTTTAAAATTTCACATTCCCTTTCGATGTCCTCCGCGCCGAATATGGCAGAGACAAGCGCAACACCGTCGATACCGCTTCCCGAAAGCTCTTTTATATTTTCCGCACAGATTCCGCCGATTGCAACAACCGGAATCGAGACCGATGCGCATATTTCTTTAAGCGTTTCATACGAAACGCTTAAAGCGTCAGACTTTGTTGATGTCGGAAAGACCGCACCCACACCGAGGTAATCGGCCCCTGCCTCTTCCGCCTTGACCGCCTGTTCCGGTGTCTGAGCCGAAACGCCCAAAATCATATCTTCCCCGATGATTTGTCTAACCTTTTCCGCCGCCATATCGTTTTGGCCGATATGAACACCGTCAGCACCGCATTTAACCGCAACATCAACATCATCGTTTATTATAAAAGGAATATCATTCGCCCTGCACAACGGTTTAATTTTCTCGGCTTCCTTTAAAAATTCAGCCTCGCTCAACTCCTTCTCGCGAAGCTGAAGCATAGTGATTCCGCCCTTTATGGCGGAATTGACCTGTTCATAAAGCGTCTGTTTTTTTTCAAAAGCACGGTCGGTCACAGCATAGAGAAGCATAGAGCTTTTATCGAATCTCATACCTTGCACCTCTTTCAAGCTCATCAGCTCTAAGATTGAAAACCGCATCAATTATATAATTTCGATACGATGAATTTCCGTCTGATGCGGTCATTCTGTCGATTGCCTTCTCACCGCATAAGCCCATCGTACATACAGCGGCTGCCGCGGCATCCAAAACATTGTCGTCATTCGCCGCTATAAACGCCGTCATAAGTGCCGAAAGCATACACCCCGTTCCTGTCACGCTGCTCATCAGCTTGTTTCCGTTGTATATTAAAAAAGATTTTTCGCCATCGGTGACTATGTCGGTCTTTCCTGTTATCACGATAACTGCCCCCGTGTTTTTGGCAAACTCCACGGCAAGTTCAAGCGTTTTGTCAATCGTGTTATTATTTATAGCGTCCTCCTCCGCGGCATCAACACCCTTTGTTGCACCGCCGCCGCAGGCAAGCGTCTTTATCTCTGAAACATTTCCTCTTATAACCGAGAATTTCACCTTTTCGATAAGCTCCTTCGCGGTATTTGTGCGAAGTGTTGACGCACCGGCACCGACCGGGTCAAGAAGAACCGGTATGTTTATATCGTTTGCCCTTTCGCCCGATATAAACATCGACTTAATTGTTCTTTCGTTAAGCGTTCCTATATTGATGTTAAGTCCCGAGCATATCGAGGTTATCTCGGCCGCCTCGGAAGGCTCGTCCGCCATAATCGGCGATGCCTTTGCGGCAAGCAGAATATTCGCACAATCATTCACCGTTACATAATTCGTTATGTTATGTATAAGCGGTGATTTTTTTACTATGTTCTCAAACACTTCTTTAAACATTTTTACTCCTCCAAACTTTATTTGCGATTAAGCATATTATCCCTGTTATCAGCATAACAGGAAATGTATTTCCCAAAATAATGTCAAAGTTCATTGAAATTCTGTAAAGCACAAAGCCGACTGCCCATACCACAAGATTAATTATATTTACGCCTTTGTCAGAGCTGTCATTTTTAAATATGAACCAGTCTACAATCTGTACAGCAATCATCGGTGCAAATACCGAACCGATAAAATACAAAAAGCTCTCAAAATAATTTGTCTGAGTGAATATAGCGAGAAGTGTGCCTATAACACAAACTATAACGGCCGCCGCCTGTTGATTAATCTTACTTGACAGGCTTCCGCTGCTTATTCCGGCCGAATAAACGTCAAGGAATGTAGTGGTAACGGTTGAAAAAATAACAATAATAAGCCCCGCTATACCGAGTCCCGCCTTGACCATAATAACCGCTATGTCGGTCTCGTTGGTAAAGAGCGCCATTCCCATACCTATTACATACATCCAACAGCTAATGATAAAGTACACAACCGAGCTGACAACCGATGCCTTAACCGGCTTCTCGGCCTCTTTTGTATAATCCGATATAAGCGGAAGCCACGAAAGCGGCATTGCCACAGCCATTTCAACCGCCGCACCGAAGGTTATTGCCTCTCCGCTCACCAAAGTCGAAACACCGCCACGGAAAACCACAAAGCTTAGGATTATCGTAAGAACAAACAAAAGCGACAACGCGATTGTGTTGACCGCATTGACATTTTTCGCCCCAACAAAAAGCCATACGATAACCAAAACTCCGATAATTATGCTCCATACAGACATACCTATCGCATAGACATTCTCCGCCGCAGCTGCACCGCTCGAAATCATTACGGAAGTCCAGCCTACAAGCTGAACAATATTCAGAAGCGGGAATATCAAGGCACCCTTTCCGCCAAAAGACATCTTAGCCGATTCCATAGAACTTTTACCGTTTTTACCGCCGATGATTCCCGCAAGGCAAAACAGCACACAGCCGATTATGTGACCGATTAAAATTGCGGCCATACCCTTGCCAAAGCCAAGCGATGCAAAGTATGTTCCCGTCAGAATCTCAGATATTGAGACGCCCGCACCAAACCATATCATTGCGTTTGTGATAAGTGAAGTTTTTTTCTTTTCCATCTGACCTACCTCTTTCGATATAAAAATAGAGAGAAACCCCAAAACGCGGTAACCCTCCGTAAAAAGCATTCAAAACAGATAGTCAATATCACTCCCTACGGCGGCATTATCCGCATCAGGTAAAGGGTCGAAGCTCAATTACTTCCTCTCAGCCCGAAAAACAAGCTCCCCTGTTTCATTTGCTTAAAATTATAACACTGTTTAAACCAAATGTCAAGCACAAGCATGACAGATGTTAATTAAAAGTTCATTTTTACTTTACAGAATATTCACCCATAAATCTTAAATATAGGGTATACTGAATACGTAATCGAAAAACGATTATTTTTCATATACATAACTCCCTCCCTTTTAGACCCGTTCTTCCCCAACGGGTCTTTTTTTTGACAAAAGAATAAAAATTATCTAAACCTACAAAAATATTCTTCAAAATAGTTAAAAATTTATTGACAAAGCGGCTTTAATGTGTTACTATATTTGTTGGCAACTAAAGCGCAGAGTATGGGGCTGAGGATTCACCGCCCTATTCCGGGCTTTCAGGGGTTATTAAATAACGGAGGTGAAACAGGCAATGGATAAGGACATCAAGCAGGAAATTATCAATAAGTATGCGACACATGAAGGTGACACAGGTTCGCCCGAAGTACAGATTGCGTTGCTTACCTACAGAATCGACCATCTCAATGAGCATCTTAAATCTCATAAGAAAGACCACCACTCAAGACGTGGCTTGCTTAAAATGGTCGGCGTTAGACGTAGCTTTTTGAGCTATCTGGCAAAGAAGGATATCGAAAGATACCGTGCTATTGTCAATAAGCTGGGTCTCAGACACTAAAAGCGCATATGGGCAGCTGTTAATTCGGCTGCCCTTTTGACGTTTTTTTAAATTAAATTGCAGCGGGCAGAGTTTGATTTTAGCAGTTAAAAACACGCATTTATAAAATGCTTGTTTTTAAGTGCTAAGGCAAGCCTCCCGTTTGCAAAATTAACAAGGAGGTTAACTTTATGTCAAAGATTTATGAAACAGAGGTTGCGGGCAGACCGCTCTCTCTTGAATTCGGAAAGGTTGCGGGATTGGCTAACGGTTCCGTTTTGG
>CAJKNM010000008.1 GCA_905201285.1 uncultured Eubacteriales bacterium
GCACCCATGCCCGGAACGATCGTTTCGGTTAAGGTGTCGGTGGGTCAGAGTGTAAACGCGGGCGATGTTCTATGCATACTTGAGGCGATGAAAATGGAAAACGAAATCGTTGCTCCGAAGGCGGGCAAGGTTGTCGCTGTTTCGGCATCGAGCGGCGCTTCGGTAAACACGGGCGACGCACTGGTTTCTCTCGGCTGATTGACGCGGGGGAAAAATGAGTTAAACGAAAGGACGAGACTGTATGTTTCAGAGCACTATTAATTTCTTAAACAGCACAGGTATTGCGGCGCTGATAACAAACGCCAAGGACGCGCTCGCCGCAGGGGCCACGGGCTTCAACGGTGTTGTTGCCGTAATCGGTACGCCTTTGATGCTTATTATTGCTTGTGTGCTGCTTTACTTAGCTATTGTAAAAGAGTTTGAGCCGCTGCTGCTTTTGCCGATTGCTTTCGGTATGCTGCTCTCAAACCTGCCTATGTTTGCTAATTCGGGCGCAATTATGATGCACCCTGAATTCTTTACGGATTCTAAATATTTTGTTGACGGTCACTTGGATATGCAGATGATATTTGCAGAGGGCGGACTTTTGGATATGCTTTATTTAGGAGTAAAGCTCGGCATTTATCCGCCGCTGATATTTTTGGGAATAGGCTGTATGACCGACTTTGGCCCGCTGATTGCAAACCCAAAGAGTATCCTTCGGTGCGGCGGCACAGCTGGGTGTATTCACGACGTTCCTCGGTGCGCTGGCGCTCGGGGCACTTGTGCCGGGTATTAACTTCGGTGTAAAAGAGGCATCCTCAATCGGTATAATCGGAGGAGCCGACGGCCCTACGGCGATATATGTCACAAAGACCCTCGCACTGGCGCTTTTGCCTGCGATTGCTATTGCCGCATATTCATATATGGCGCTTATACCGGTTATTCAGCCGCCTATTATGAAGCTTCTCACCACAAAGGAAGAGAGAAGCATCGTTATGGAACAGCTTCGGCCGGTAAGCAGAACAGAGAGAATGATTTTCCCGATTGTTGTTACAATCGTTGTCGCTCTTATCGTACCCGACGCGGTTTCACTTGTGGGAATGCTTATGCTGGGTAACCTGATTAAGGAAAGCGGGGTTGCCGACCGCTTGTGTAAGGTTGCGCAGAACGGACTTATGAACGTAATCACTATTTTCTTAGGCCTGACCGTCGGCGCAACGGCAAAGGCGGAAACCTTCCTCACGGCAGAGACCCTGGGTATTGTCGTTCTCGGATTGGTTGCCTTCTGCTTCAGTACGGCGGGCGGCTTGATTCTCGGCAAGATTATGTGCAAGCTGACCGGCGGAAAGATTAATCCGCTTATCGGCTCGGCAGGTGTATCGGCTGTTCCTATGGCCGCGCGTGTTTCTCAGATGGTCGGCCAGAAAGAAAACCCGTCGAACTTCCTGCTTATGCACGCTATGGGCCCAAACGTTGCGGGTGTTATCGGTTCGGCAGTCGCCGCCGGAGTATTTTTGTCAATGTTCGCACATTAATTGAATTGATTTTTTAGGAGGTAATATAAATGGCAAAGGTCGGAATTACAGAAACAGTATGCCGTGACGCGCATCAGTCATTGATTGCAACAAGAATGACGACGGAAGAGATGCTTCCCGCGCTTCCGCTTCTGGATAAAATCGGTTACCACTCATTAGAGGTTTGGGGCGGTGCAACGTTTGACGCTTGCCTGCGTTTTCTGAACGAGGATCCGTGGGAGAGACTCAGAAAGGTCAGAGCGGCGGCCCCGAATACAAAGCTTCAGATGCTTTTCAGAGGTCAGAACGTTTTAGGTTATCGTCACTATGCAGATGACGTGGTTGAGTATTTTGTTCAGAAGTCGATTGCGAACGGTATCGATATAATCAGAATTTTTGACGCACTGAACGATGTCAGAAACCTTCAGACGGCTATAAATGCAACAAAGAAAGAAAAGGGTCACGTTCAGGCGGCGATTTCTTACACAGTCAGCCCGGTTCATAATAAGGAGTTCTTTGTGAAGCTGGCTAAGGAATATGAAAATTGCGGAGCGGATTCAATCTGTATTAAGGATATGGCGGGTCTGCTTACGCCGTATAACGCATATGAGCTTGTTTCGGCGCTTAAAAAAGCGGTTAAAGTGCCGATTCAGCTGCACACACACTGTACAAGCGGTGTGGCTTCGATGACCTATTTAAAGGCAATCGAGGCGGGGGTTGATGTTGTCGACTGTGCTCTTTCACCACTGGCGATGGGAACGTCTCAGCCGCCGACAGAGCCGCTCGTTGCTACGCTCAGCGGAACCGAGTATGACACAGGCTTAAATCTTGACGCGCTGACTGAGGTTTCGGGATATTTCAAGCCCCTTCGCGAGAAGTATCTTAAAAGCGGTTTGATGAGCACGAAGGTTTTGGGCGTTGATATTAATACGCTTAAGTATCAGGTTCCGGGTGGAATGCTTTCAAACCTGGTATCACAGCTTAAACAACAGGGAAAAGAAGACAAGCTTGATGAGGTGCTGAAAGAGGTTCCGAGAGTCCGTAAGGATTTGGGCTATCCGCCGCTGGTTACGCCGACAAGCCAGATTGTCGGAACTCAGGCGGTTCTCAACGTAATTATGGGCGAGCGTTATAAAATGGTCACTAAAGAGACGAAGGGTATCTGTAAGGGTGAGTACGGCAGAACGCCTGTTCCGATTGATGAGGAATTCAGAAAGAAGATAATCGGCGACGAGAAGGCTATAACCTGCCGTCCCGCTGATCTTTTAAAGCCTGAGCTTGATAAGCTCAGAAAAGAGGCGGCGGAATGGATTGAACAGGATGAGGACGTATTGTCATATGCCCTTTTCGGTCAGGTGGCCGTTAAGTTCTTTGAACAGCGCCGTGCCGCTAAATATAAGGTAGATAAAGATATGGTGGATATGAAGAATCAGGTTCATTATATCTGATATAAAAATACCCGATGCAATTCCGCATCGGGTATTTTTGTAAAAGTGCTGAATTAAATATTTTGATTATCCTTGATGCCATAAGGACAGACTCTCATACAGATTCCACAGACAGCTCCGCGGCCTATGTGTTGAAATGCGCGTTTCATATAATCGCTGCACGCCTTTGCGTCGATTATATCCTCTCGAGGGGAATCGGGGGTCCATTCGCGGCCGGTTATTGCCATGGCCGGACACGCGGTGGTGCAGATTCGACATTCTCCGCACTTGCTTTCTGTATGATTTTCGCCTATCTCAAACGGAAAGTCGGTAAGAATCGTGCCGAGACGCACGCGCGGGCCGTTCCTGTCGGATATAAACAGACTGCTCTTGCCTATTGTGCCGAGACCGGAATCGACTGCGGCACGCTTGTGGGAATATATGCCTTGCATTCCGTTTACGGATTGTGAAGCGGGAACGGGGGCATAGTTATATCCCTTTTTCTCAAGCATAAGACCGACTCTGAGCGAGAGATGGTCGATTAAGGCGTTTATACTTCTGTAGTGGTGAAAATATGTATGCGTCGGCGCGTTGTCGATTCCGTCCACAATTGAATTTGAAAGCGGTATAGTATACGAAATGACATAGCCGAGTGAGAAAGGGTTTTCCTGTGCCTTTCCGAAGCCAACCTGGCCCGCACCGTGCGATATTAAAAATTCAGTAATAGTTTTTTGCAATTTTTCATCCTCCGATAAGTAATGATACTCCATTATAAACAGTCAGCGCCCGGCTGCCGGCTACATAAGTGCGGTGACGCGGCGAAGATAGTCAAGCGTCTTAAAATTTTTTTCAAGAAGAGTCTGAATACAGCATTCGCCGAGTTCGCTTAAATATTTGATTGATGTATCGGACATATTAAAAGAAAATTCTTTCTTTTCCTGTGCTAAGGCTATGTATGCGATTGCCGCGAGAATACTGTCGTTTATCTTATAAATTTCAGGATGTTTAGATAGACATCTTGAACAGTATACACAGCCGTCTTTCGGACTCAGCCCAATAAGGTCAGATACCGCACCGCAATCCGCACAGGAAGAAAGATTCGGGAGAAGTCCGGCGATTGTCAGAGTTCTGAATTCGAATACCGCCTTGATTTTTTCATAGTCGGGATTGTCCCTGCAGAGCATATAAAGCGAGCGCAGAAGAAGGCTCGTTTGTGCCGAATCGGGTGAATCCTCCTGAACCACAGTGTTGGTCACATCACAGAAGTACGAGGCAAAGGCCATTCCGTCAAGGGATTCGTGAAGCGCCGAGAACGATGTTAAAAGCTCACATTCGTTTAGCTTATAAAGCGAAGATGAACCGCCCTTAAACAGTGTGAAGCTGCTGTAACTAAAAAGGGCTGTTGCGGTAAGCAGCCCCGATTTGTTCCTGCGTGCATTCCCGGCGAGGACAGAAATCCTTCCGAGCTCTTTTGTGATTACCGTAAGGATTCTTGAAGTATCACCGTATTTAGTTTCCTTTGTCACAATGCCGTCGGCATTAATGAGTGCCAATAATCTCACCGTCCTCGCTTTGTCCGGAAATTTTTGCCGCAGAGTATTTTTTTGTTTCTATGCCTTTGTATTTCAGGTATGACCGAACGCTTCCGGTTCGCTCAAACTCCTGCCAGTCGGCTTCTCTGATGTCCGTGTTTTTCATAGCTTTAAGCCTCCGTATCTGACTTGTCGAATTTAGTATGTGATACGGTTTTTTTTATATACAGTTAATATTTTACTCAAAACCTATGTCGGATATAAAGTTTTCGCGGTTACGCCAGTCCTCCTTGACTCTGACCCAGAGTTCAAGATACACCTTCGAGCCCAAAAAACGTTCAATATCGTGCCTTGAAAGACTTCCAATCTGTTTTAGCTTTTCGCCGCCCTTTCCGATGATGATTCCCTTGTGACTTTGTTTTTCACAATAAATAGCGGCGAGAATTTCATAGGTTCCGTTCGGGCGCTTCTTCATTCGCTCGATTTCAACCGCAATCCCGTGAGGAATCTCGCGGTTTAAAAGCCTGAGCGCCTTTTCACGGATGTATTCGGCAACAATCTGTCTTTCCGGCTGGTCGGTTATTGTGTCATCGGGAAAGAACTTAGGCCCTTCGGGAAGAACATCGCGAAGCTTATCGAAAAGTTCTTCGAGGTTTTCGCCGTTCTGCGCCGAAATGGGGACTATGTCATTAAAGTCATAAAGACCTTTCAGCTTATCCAAAACAGGAAGAAGCTGAAGCTTCGGAACGGTATCGATCTTATTCACCGCGAGAATGACGGGGACATCGGAAATTTTAAGTCCCGACAGAGCCTCTTTTTCGGCGTCGATTTCACTGTCTTTTATATTACAGTCAACAACATAAAGAAGTGCGTCAATATCCTCTGTCGCGGTGTAGATATACTTTTCCATTCTCTTTCCGAGCTTGTTGTGCGGCTTATGTATTCCCGGGGTGTCAATCATAACAAGCTGATAGTCCTTGCCTGTTTTAACTCCGAGAATTTTTGTCCGCGTCGTCTGCGGCTTAGATGAAACTATAGCGACCTTCTCGCCGATTATGTGGTTCATAAGAGTTGACTTGCCCGCGTTCGGGCGTCCTGTTATTGCAACAAATCCTGATTTCATATCTGTTATCTACCTCACCAATCCTATTTTATCGAGTATTTCTCTCTGATAGCCGAACATTTCCTCCTCATCCTCGGGGGTCATATGGTCATAGCCCAAAAGATGAAGCATTGAATGAACGGTTAAAAATCCTATTTCGCGTTCGGGCGAATGTCCGTATTCCTCTGCCTGTTCGTGTGCACGTTCCATCGAGATAACTATATCACCGAGACAAAGCTCGCCCATTTCATTGAATTCGGCATAGTCCTCGATTATTTCGCCGTTTTCGTCATATTCAAACATAGGAAAGGACAAAACATCTGTGGCTCTGTCTATGTTTCTGTGCAGACTGTTCAGAGTGCGGATTCCCTCGTTGTCGGTGAGAACCACACTGATTTCGACATCCGTGCGGAATTCCATATATTCAAGCGTAGCAAGGCAGCATTTTTTGATTAAATCCTTAATATCGCGCCCGACCTTATATTGCTTCTGCTGATTTAAAAAACTAACTTTCATAGAATTTCCATCTCCGATTATTCTTTATTCTGCTTGCTGCGCTTTGCGGCACGCTCGCGCTCTAAGGTCTTTCGCTCATACGCCTTGACTATCTTTTGAACAAGCGGATGCCGAACCACATCGCGCTCGTCGAGATAGACGAATTCTATTCCCTCTATATTTTTAAGAATGATTTCAGCATCGCGGAGACCCGATTTCTTATCGCGGGGGAGGTCAATCTGGGTGACATCACCCGTCACAACGATGTGTGACGAAAAACCCATACGCGTCAGGAACATCTTCATCTGTTCAGCGGTTGTGTTTTGTGCTTCGTCAAGAATTATAAAGGCGTCGTCAAGCGTCCTGCCTCGCATATAAGCAAGCGGCGCAACTTCGATTACTCCGCGTTCTAAATTCTTGTGAAAGTTCTCATAGCCGAGCATCTCACCCAATGCGTCAAACAGCGGCCTTAAATACGGGTCAACCTTCTCCTGCATATCTCCGGGAAGAAAGCCGAGACTTTCGCCGGCTTCTATCGCGGGGCGGGTCAGAATTATCTTGCTGACCTCTTTGTTTTTAAAAGCGTTGACAGCCGCCGCAACGGCAAGGTAGGTCTTGCCTGTTCCGGCGGGGCCTATGCCAAAGACGATAGAATTTTCTTTTATTTTAGTCAGATATGATTTCTGACCGAGAGTTTTTGCCTTAATCGGAACACCTCTTGAGTTGATACAGATGACGTCCTTGCCCAGCTCTTCAAGCTCTTCTTCGTTTCCGCTGTCAATCTGTGACATAACATATCTGACTTCCTGCTCTCCTATATTTTCGCCGCGGGATGCCATCGAGAGAAGGGCATTGACTGCGCTGACAGCCTTATCCACACTCTCGGGTTCACCGCCGATTTTAATATCGGAACCGCGGTTTATTATTGCAACGTCCAGCTCCTTTTCAATAAGCCTTACGTTTTCGTCAAAGCTTCCGAAAAGGTTTATAACAAGCTCCATTTTGTCTGCTTCTATGTGTCTCTCCATAAATGTACCCCTGATTATATTTTTTGATTATTAGTATACATACTTTCTTATTAAATATCATAATCCAAAGCGACGCTTTTGTCAAATAAATTTTATCTGTATTTTTCACAAAAAAATTAAAAATCGGCGAAAAATACGAACAAAATATACTTTGTAGCAAAATTGATAGAAATTTGTAAAAAAAAATTAAAATTTTTTTTAAAAAACACTTGCGTTTTTCTCTTAAATATATTACAATAAAGAAAAGTGGAGCGAAGTGTATCGAAATGTATTAAAGTGTAGAGGTAAAATTGCTGAATTGTTTATAGTGTATTATCAGATTTTCGCTGTAAATTATGAATCAAAATTCCGAATCGGAGTGAAAGGGGGCGGCAGGGATGTTAGTCGGCAAGTATGAACAAAATATTGATGCAAAGGGCAGAGTTAATATACCCTCAAAGTTCAGACCGACGCTGGGCGAGACCTTTGTCGTTGCCGTCGGCGAGGAGAAATGCGCCTGTATCTATCCGGTTGAAGAATGGGAGGCGTTTATGGAACGCGTAAACGCCGTTGCCGCTGAAGATAAGGCTATGCTTATGAGATACATTCAACAGATTTCGGCTGAATGTACGCTCGACTCACAGGGAAGGGCGGTTATTCCGCCGCAGATACGCGAGTATGCTCAGCTTACAAAAGAAATTGTTGTTGTGGGCGAACATAAGAAGGTTGAAATCTGGAGCCTTGATAATTGGAAGAAGTATTCCGAAAAGGTGTTTGATATGGATAAGATTTCGGATATGTTAAAACAAATCGGAATCTGACGGGGGATAGGATATGGAATTTAAACATATATCGGTTCTCTTGAGCGAAAGCGTAGGCCTTCTTGATGTCAAACCCGACGGAGTATATGCAGACGGAACATTGGGCGGCGGAGGACATTCGTCGCTTATCTGTTCGCGTTTATCGGATGACGGAATGCTAATCGGTATTGACCGTGATGAAACCGCGCTCAAAGCCGCAGGAGAGAGACTTTCGGCTTACAGCTGTCACAGGGAATTGTGCCATGATAATTTCTTTAATATAAAGAAGGTTCTTGAGAGCTTGAAAATTGATAAGCTTGACGGAGCAATACTTGATTTGGGGGTGTCATCACCTCAGCTTGACGTTCCCGAACGCGGCTTCAGCTATAACAGCTGTGCAAGACTGGATATGAGAATGGACAGAAGTGCCGCGCTTGATGCCTATACGGTTGTGAATACTTATGAAGAGAAAAGGCTTGCCGATATTATTTTTAAGTACGGCGAGGAAAAGTTTTCGCGGAGGATTGCAAGGGCGATATGCGAAAGGCGTGAGTCTGAGCCGATAGAAACAACGTCCGAGTTGTCTGAGATAATTAAGTCGGCGATACCGCCGGCGGCGAGATATGCGGACAAGCACCCGGCGAAGAGAACCTTTCAGGCGATAAGAATAGAGGTCAACAGTGAACTTGACGGACTTGAACAGGCTCTGCGGGATTTTACCGACTGCCTGAAAAAGGGCGGAAGGCTGGCGGTTATAACCTTCCATTCGCTTGAAGACAGAATAGTTAAAAATACATTCGCGTCCCTTGCCCGGGGGTGTACCTGTCCTAAGGACTTTCCCGTTTGCGTATGCGGAAAAGTTCCGACGGTCAAGCTTGTAAACCGAAAGCCTATTGAAGCGGACGATAATGAGCTTCGCAGAAACTTCAGAGCACATAGCGCAAAGCTGAGAGTAATTGAAAAATTATGAGATTGAAAATTACTTAAAATTGCTTAAAAAGTACAGACTAAATATTTGAAAGGATGATATGTTGTGCCGACACCGACAAGATACAGAAACAAGACGAATACATACAGCGCACGCAATACATACAGCAGAACTTCATATAACCGCGGCCAAGTGTATTCGGGTACAAGCACGGCATATGATATGCCCGGATACTATGGGGATGTAAAAAAGACAGAGAACGTACAAAAGAAAAAAACGGCTGAGGTTCAGAAAAAAAGGAACAGGCTTGTTCTTACACGTGATGTGAGACAGGTTATAACGGCTGTTTCGGTGCTTTTTCTGCTTTGTATAGGGGTGCTGTGCCGTTATGCAACAATCCTTAGCGGAAACCGACAGATAAAGGACCTTGAAAAGCAATATAATACAATAATTTCGTCTAATCAGGCGATGCAGACGAAAATCGATAAACAGCTTGAGATGGGTGAAATAGAGAAGTACGCGAGAGAAGAACTCGGAATGATGAAAGCAGAGTCATATCAAAAGTTTTATATTGATATGAATATGCCTGACGAAGGAACGGCTGTGAAAAGCGGAAGCCGCGCGCAAAATGCGGTTTCGGGCGTTCCCGGAACGCTTATGAATGCTTTCAGGGTTTTAAAATAGTTTTATATTGAATATACTATCTGTAGGGAGAACTGTATTGCAGGTTAAACTGCCGCCCGGCATAAAGCGTTGGGCGGCATATTTGGGCTTTAACAGGAGGTGCGGATTTTGGCAGAGAAACGCAGAAAAAACACAT
Source organism: uncultured Eubacteriales bacterium (assembly GCA_905201285.1). Classification (GTDB taxonomy): domain Bacteria; phylum Bacillota; class Clostridia; order Monoglobales; family Monoglobaceae; genus UMGS1820. The sequence goes on from CAJKNM010000008.1 coordinate 9,608, forward strand.
CGGGCGGATTTATGGGCGGAATCAGACCTATTCACAGAAGAAGAATACTTATAGTAATGATGCTGGCTTCGGCTTGCTTTTTGGGTTTGATACTGAGAACAGCGTGGCATCAGACTGTCAGAGGAGAGGATTTGTCGCGTGCGGCTCTTGAACAGCAGACAAGCGATAATACGGTCAGCGCAAAGCGCGGAAAGATATATGACAGAAATTTTAAGGTTCTGGCGAGTAATGTATCCGTTGAAACGGTCAGCATAACTCCGGAAAACCTGAGAAAGTCGATAGAAAAGTCCGGGATGTCGGCTCAGACGGTTGCTGATGAGTTCGCAAGGATTTTAAATATTAAGAGCGAGGATGTAATAAATAAGATTAATAAAAAGAGCGGTTTTGAGTATATCAAAAAGAAGGCCGAAAAGGATGAAGCTGACGAGCTCAGAAGCTACATTGATAATAATAAGCTGTCGGGCGTTGACTTTGTCGATGACGTCAAGAGATACTATCCGTTTAACAACCTTGCGTCGCACGTAATAGGCTTTGTTGGTAATGATAACCAGGGTCTTGAAGGCGTAGAGAGCGTTTATAATGACAGACTGAGCGGTGTTCCGGGTCGTGTGGTAACAACAAGAGAAACCGCGGGCATCGAATCGGGTTCAAGCTATGAAAGCTATATAGAGGCGCAGGACGGCTATAGTGTAGTGCTCACAATAGATGAGGTAATCCAAAGCTACGTTGAAAAACACCTTGAAAACGCAAGGGTGTCGAATAAGCTTGAAGAAGGTGCGGCGGCAATCGTTATGGACGTTAATACGGGCGATGTTTTGGCTATGGCGACAAAGCCGGACTATGATTTAAACAAACCGTTTGAGATAACCGACGCGATAGAACAAAAATATCCGAATGTAAAGGAAGAACTGAAAAGCCTTGACGGAACGGAATACTTAAATAAATTTAATGAGATAATACAGGTGGTTCGCCGAAATAAGGCGGTTGTTGACTCATATGAGCCGGGTTCGACATTTAAGTCGGTTGTTGCGTCAATGGCAATAGAAACCGGAGCCTGCACGCTTGATGATGTGTTTACCTGCGGCGGCTCGTTAAAGGTCTTGACCGAAACTATTCACTGTGCGAACCGCTCAGGCCACGGAACTCAGAAATTCGCCGAGGCGGTACAGAATTCCTGTAACCCCGCGTTTATTATGATAGGTCAGAAAATCGGAAAGGAGCGGTTCTTGAAGGGGACGCGCGCTTTTGGATTCTTTGAAAAAACCGGAATAGAGCTTCCCGGTGAGACCGAGGGTGTCGGCTTTACCGAGGGAAGCTTTACGGATGTTGACCTTGCCACTTCATCATTCGGCCAGTCTATCACCGTTACACCGCTTCAGATGATAACGGCAGTCAGCGCGGTCGCGAACGGCGGAACGCTCTATAAGCCTCATCTTGTTCGTGAAATCGTGAACTCGGATAACATCGTTATAGAACAGAAACAGCCCGAGATGGTGCGTCAGGTTATATCCGAAGAAACAAGCAAGACAATGTGTTCGATTCTTGAATCGGTTGTATCAAAGGGCGGAGGTAAGAATGCGTACCTTGCCGGCTACAGAATCGCGGGTAAGACCGGTACATCGGAGAAGATTCCGCGCGGAAATCAGAAGTATATAGCGTCGTTTATCGGTTTTGCACCGGCGGACAATCCAAAGGTCGCGTGCCTGGTAATCCTTGACCAGCCCGCCACCGGGATGCCGTACTACGGCGGTGTAATCGCCGCACCGGTTGTGAAGAATATATTAGAAGAAACGCTTCAGTATATCGGTGTTGAGCCGAAGTATAATGATGATGAAAAGCAGTTTATTGAAAATGAAATCCCAGATATTTCGGGTAAGTCGGTAAGCGAAGCGGAATCCGCTCTGAAGGCGGCGGGCTTCGGCATACGCGTAAAGGGGAGCGGAAAGACTGTAACCGATCAGCTTCCCAAGGCGCACGTCAAGCTTGCAAAGGACGGAACGGTCGTTGCGTATACCGACGGCGAAAAAGCAGAGAGAAGCATAACTGTTCCGAGCGTAAAGGGTATGGGTGCGGCGGAAGCCGCAGCGGCTCTTTCAAATGCCGGACTTAATGCAAAGATAAAAGGCGTTTCGGGTAAGGGCGCAGCGACGTGCTCGGGTCAAAGCCCGGAGGCCGGAACGATTGTCGAACCGGGAACGATTATAGCGATAGATTTTGCATATTCGGACGTTGACACTCGGGATTGATGAACACAGATATTTTTGAAAGGATGAAGTATTAATGAAACTCACGGAGCTTATTTCAGATGTTGATGTAAAAGAGATAATAGGAAGCGAACAGCTGAATGTTTCGGGTGTCGCCTTTAATTCGAGAGAGGTTCGCCCGGGAAACGTGTTTGTTTGCATTACCGGGTTTAAAACAGACGGCCATAAATATGCAGAGGATGCAATTTCACGCGGGGCGATTGCTATTATAGCCGAGAGGGATTTAAGCAATCTGGGCGTGACCTGTATTATCTGTGAGAACACCAGACTTGCGCTCGCTAAGGCCGCCGCTAATTTCTACGGCCATCCCGAAAAGAAGTTCAGGCTTATAGGAGTCACAGGAACCAACGGAAAGACAACAACAACATATCTTATTAAGTCCGTGCTTGAATCTATGGGAAGAAGAGTGGGTCTGATCGGAACAAATCAGAATATGATAGGTGCCGAGGTTATTCCGTCAAAGCACACCACTCCCGATGCCCTTGAGCTTATGCAGCTGTTTTCAAAAATGGCTGAAAAGGGTGCCGAATATGTTGTGATGGAGGTATCTTCACACTCGCTGGCGCTTGACAGGGTTACCGCCTGCAGATTTGATGTCGGCGCTTTCACCAATATCACACAGGATCACCTTGATTTCCATAAAACGATGGAGAAATACCTTGAAGCGAAGGGAATCCTCTTTACTATATCAAAAGCAGGGGTGATAAACCGTGATGACAGCGGCTCAGATTACCTTCTTAAAACATCAACCTGTGACAAGGTTCTGACATACGGAGCGGAAAACGACTGTGACCTTCGTGCGTCTGAGATTGTGCTTTCGGAAAAGGGTGTTCACTTCAATGTGAGCTTTAAAAACGAAAAATATGAGGTTGCGCTCGGAATCCCGGGAATGTTCTCGGTTTATAATGCGCTTACCGCTCTCGGCTGCCTTGCGGCGGTCGGAATACCGATGGCCGAGGCTGTCGAAGCGCTTAAAAGCGCAAGGGGCGTAAAGGGCAGAGTTGAGGTCGTTGAAACCGGAAGAGATTTCAGCGTGATAATTGATTATGCACATACCCCCGACGGACTTTATAACGTTATTCGCACAATTCGCGGCTTCTGTAAGGGAAGAATAATAACCGTGTTCGGCTGCGGCGGAGACAGAGATGTGACAAAGAGACCTAAGATGGGCAGGATTGCGGCTGAGCTTTCGGATTATTGTGTTGTTACCAGCGATAACCCGAGAAGTGAGGACCCCGAAAAAATCATAGCGGACGTTGTGGTCGGTGTCAAGGAAGGAAAGTGTGACTATACAGTGGTGACAAACCGCTTTGAGGCTATTGAGTTTGCTCTTGATTACGCGAAAAAGGACGATGTGGTGCTTCTTGCCGGAAAGGGTCACGAGACGTATCAGATTCTTAAAGACAGAACCATTGATTTTGATGAAAGAGAAATTGTTCATAAATTATTGAATATTCAAGGAGAGAATTAATCTCCGGAAGGATTGAAAAGCTATGGAGAGTATATTTACGGTTAAAAGAGCCGCTTCGGCGATAAGCGGAGAGATGATAAACTGTGACGGCTGTGAGGATAAGCTTATATCGGCGGTTTCTACCGATACGCGTACAATCAGCGATGGGGCGGTGTTCTTCGCTTTAAAGGGCGAAAATTCCGACGGCCATCGATATGTCAAGGCCGCGATGGAAGCCGGCGCGGTGTGCTGTGTGGTTGATGATATGACAAACGTTCCCGACGGACTTGCCGTAATAAAGGTTGAAAGCACAAACCGGGCGCTTCTTGATTTGGCGGGCGCATACAGAAGAGAAATGAAGATTCCGGTTGTGGCAATAACCGGAAGCGTAGGAAAGACCTCAACGAGAGGGATGATTGCAAGCGTCCTGTCACAGAAGTATAAGACCCTTGCTACGGAGGGAAATTTCAATAATGAAATCGGTGTGCCGCATACGCTTTTCAGATTAAATAAAAGCCATGAAATCGCCGTAATAGAGATGGGAATGAACCACTTCGGCGAGCTTTCGCGCATTACCGCAGCGGCACGGCCCGAGACGGCAGTTATCACCAACGTCGGCGAAGCGCATATAGAAAACCTCGGAAGCCGCGAGGGAATTCTCAGGGCGAAGCTTGAAATATTAGAGGGCCTGCCGCATGACGGAACTGTTATACTCTGCGGCGACAACGATATGCTTTGGAGTGTGAACGGTCAGCTTGATTTTGAGACGCTCTACTTCGGAACAGAAAATACCAAATGCGATTTGGTTGCCGAGAATATAAAGACCTATGCTGACGGAAGCGAATTTACCTTCAAATACGAAGAAAACGAATATAAGGTTAATATTTCGATACCCGGTGCACATCATATTTATAATGCACTGGCGGCGGTTTTGGTCGGTGTTAAATATAATGTTCCGATGAAGGAAATTATAACCGGTATCAGGGAATTCGTGCCTGACGGAATGAGACAAAAGGCAGTTAAAATGGGTGATTATACAGTTATTATGGATTGTTATAATGCCAACCCCACATCTATGAGGTCGGGACTTGAGGTGCTGTCTCTTTCAAATGACGGAGAGCGAAAGGTCGCGTGTCTCGGTGATATGATGGAGCTCGGAACGATTTCGCCCGATGCACACCGCGGTGTGGGAAGAGCCGTGTATGATTACGGAACAGACTGTCTTGTAACCGTCGGCGAAAGGGCAAGGCTCATAGCCGAAGGCGCAAAAGAGGCGGGGATGAATCCTGAAAATATACATTCTTTTGATACGGTTGAACAGCTTTGTGATAAGCTATATGATATTTTAAGACCCGGTGACGTAATGCTTTTAAAAGCGTCGCGGAGTATGCGGCTTGAACGCATCGCCGAGTTTATGGAAAATAAATAAAAATGAAATATGAATTAACATAAGTGGAAGGCGTGGGAGTTTATGTATTATACATTTTTTGGTGTGATAGGCGCATTTATAATAGCGGCTTTGCTGGGAAAGATAATGATTCCGGTATTACACCGTCTTAAGTTCGGACAGGAGATACGTGAGGAAGGACCGAAATGGCATGCCAAAAAGTCGGGAACACCGACTATGGGCGGCCTTATCTTCATCGGCTCTACTATTATTATGACAGCGGTGTGCTATTTAACCGGAATTTGGTCGGGAATGGATATTCCTGTGGGAAAAGAAATATTTATGCTTTTGGTTATTTCGATTGCATACGGGATAATCGGTTTTATAGACGATTATATAAAAGTAATACTTAAAAGAAATCTCGGACTGACAGCAAAACAGAAGTTTTTGCTTCAGACGATAGTCGCTGTTGCCTTTGTATGCTGGGCGGTATACGGCGAGGGAATTTCGCCGGTTGTAAGGATTCCGTTCACATCGATAGAGGTGAATATAGGAATAGCGTTTATTCCGTTTGCGGCTTTGGTTATTCTTGCAACGGTCAACAGCGTAAATTTAACCGACGGACTTGACGGACTGGCAACCTGTGTTACAATAGTTGTTGCGCTTTTCTTCACGTTGTTTGCCGATTCGGGCAGGTTTCCGAATCAAGCTGTTGCGCTTTTCGCATCTATAATAGTGGGCGGACTTCTCGGCTTTCTGCTCTATAACAGGTACCCGGCAAAGGTGTTTATGGGCGATACAGGCTCGCTGTTTCTGGGCGGTGCCGTATGCGGTATGGCGATTTTGCTGGAACAGCCGCTTGCGCTTTTAATAGTCGGATTTGTCTATGTTATGGAATCCCTTTCAGTTATACTTCAGGTTATTTCATATAAGACAACTGGTAAGAGAATTTTTAAGATGAGCCCCATTCATCATCACTTTGAGATGTGTGGCTGGAAGGAGACCAAGATTGTTGCGGTTTTCGCATTGGTGACGGTGCTGGTGTGCGGACTGATGTACTTCTTCGGATAATAAATTAGGAGGATTCTGTATGGACGGCAGAGATTATTACAACAGACAAAATCCGCGGGCGCGAAGCGCTTCTTCAAGCGGACACAGAAAGGCTAAAGCCTCGCACGACAGTGTGGCGGAAAAATTCAGAGGATGGCTGAAACCTGTTAAAGGAGCACCCGACTATATCTTTCTTGCGGTTGTATTACTCTTGGTGGCATACGGAATAATTATGCTGTTCAGCGCAAGCAGCGCAAAAGCGTATGCGACATACAATAACGCGTTTTTCTTTGTGAAGAGACAGGCGGGCTGGATTGTGGTTGGCGGTTTCGCTATGCTTATTACCTCTAAGATTGACTATCACAGATACGGCGGAAAAATCAACGGAACAGTGAGTGTCGCCGGAGCGTTTTATGTTATAACCGGCATACTTCTTTTGCTTGTTATTTCCGGACTCGGAACGACGGTAAACGGCGCGACACGCTGGCTTTTCGGCTTTCAACCGTCAGAGCTTGCGAAAATAGCAATAATTATACTGTTTGCATACAGTCTCAGCAGAGATTTGGGCCAGAAAAACCTTAAACATTTCGGCACCGGACTTTTCAGCTATATGCTTATATTCGGCGTTTATGTTGCGCTTCTTGCTCTTGAACCTCACTTTTCATGTGTAATACTTATATTTCTGACAATAGTAATTATGCTTTTTGTCGCGGGGGTACCGCTGAAGCATTTCGGAATGTGTGCGATTCCCGTTGCCTTGGGCGTTATAGGTCTTGTCATAATAGAGCCGTACCGTATGGCGAGAGTGACAAGCTTTTTAAATCCGTTTGCCGACAAACAGGGAGACGGCTGGCAGATAGTTCAGTCGCTTTATGCAATCGGTTCGGGCGGAATTTTCGGTGTCGGCCTCGGTCAGAGCCGACAGAAGTATCAATCTCTCCCGGAACCCCACAATGACTTTATTTTCTCGGTTCTATGCGAGGAATTGGGACTGATAGGAGCGATTTTGCTTGTGGCACTGTTTATGGTTCTGCTTATCAGAGGTATTAAAATAGCAATGAAGGCGCCGGATTTGTTCGGTATGCTTTTGGTCGTGGGAATTGTAGGGATTGTGTGCCTTCAAGCGGCAATTAACATAGCGGTTGTAACCGCCTCGATACCTGTTACCGGTATGCCGCTGCCGTTCTTCAGCTATGGCGGAACGGCGCTTGCCATAACAATGGCGGAGATGGGAATTGTTCTGAACGTGTCGCGGCAGGCAAAATTGCCGATTTAAGGGGGATTTCATAAATGAAAGTATTGTTTTCGGGCGGCGGTACAGCAGGGCATATAAACCCCGCACTTGCAATAGCCAATCATTTAAAGGATGTCTGCGGTGAGCTTGAAGCGCATTTCGTCGGTACGGCAGAGGGTCTTGAGGTCGGCTTGATTCCGCGAAGCGGGTATCCGCTTGATTTAATAAAAGTTCACGGCTTTGAGCGGAAGCTCAGTTTCGGCACATTTAAGACCGCTTTTGAGCTTCCTGCGGCGGTTGCCGCTTCAAAGAGGATAATAAAGAAGTTTAAACCCGATATTGTTGTTGGAACGGGAGGATACGTGTGCGGACCGGTGCTTTATGCGGCGGCCAAAATGAAGATTCCCACATTTGTCCATGAATCAAATGCCTTTCCGGGCATCACGGTAAAAATCCTTTCAAAGTACGTAGACGAGGTCGCGATAGGAATAGACGCGGCGAGGAAGTACCTTCCCAATGCGAAAAAGGTTGTTCATACCGGAAACCCCGTCAGACCGGAAATACTGAACGTCGATTCCTTTGCGGCGAGGAGAAGGCTCAGATTAGATTCGCGGCCGTTTATAGTTATTTTCGGCGGTAGTCTCGGGGCAAGAGATTTTAATGCGGCGATGGCCGACTGGATTTGCAGTGTTGCCAAAAGCGGAAAATACAATATTTTGATGGGAACGGGAAAGCTGAATCAGTATGAAAAGGTGATGAAGCGGTTCTTGGACAGCGGAATAAACCTCAATGACTTTCCGGATATTAAGGTGAGCGAATACATATATGATATGGATATAGCAATGAATGCGGCGGATTTGGTCGTGTCAAGAGCGGGGGCAAGCACCCTTGCCGAGCTGACCGCAATAGGAAAGCCGGCGGTTCTTGTTCCATCGCCGTATGTGACGGATAATCATCAGGAGCATAACGCGAGAGCCATAGAAAGCGGCGGCGGTGCGAGGGTGATTCTCGAAAGTGAGCTGAATGTCGAAAAAATAGACAGTGTTATTCGTGAAATCACGGATAACCCGGCGAAGCTTGCCGAGATGCGGCGGGCATCGGCGGAGATGGGAGTTCCCGATTCGGCGGATATAATCAGCCGCGAAATTTTAAACTTGGTTAACTAATGCACAAAACTTAAAATGTTTCATATATCAATAGTACAGACGTCTGGATATTTTATATGAAACGGAGGCAGAACGGTGTGTGAACTTGTGATAAGCGGCAGAAGATGTCTCTGCGGAGAGGTTGACATACAGGGAAGCAAAAATGCCGCCCTTCCTATTTTGGCGGCAACTCTGCTGACGGATAAGGAGTGTGTTATACATAATTGCCCTCAAATCACCGATGTGAAAGCGGCGGTTGAAATTTTAAGGGGGCTTGGCGCAAGGGTCAGCGTGGACGAAAATACCGTCTGCGTCTGCGCCGCAAATATCGATTCAAACGTTATACCAAAAAAGCTGATGGAAAGAATGCGCTCGTCCGTAATGTTCCTCGGGGCGGTTCTGGGCAGAGCCGGCGAGGCAATTATCTGCCGCCCGGGAGGGTGCAGGCTCGGTGACAGACCGATAGATATGCACATAGGTTCTCTGAGAAAGCTCGGAGCAAAAATCGAGGAGGCGGGCGACTGTATAGTATGTCATCTGACAGAGACAAAGTCCGAAAATATTACGCTTCTTTATCCCAGTGTGGGTGCGACCGAAAATATTATGCTTATGTGTGCGGCCTCGGGCAGTTCGGTGAGAATATTTAATGCAGCGAGAGAACCCGAGATTGTGGACTTGCAGAATTTTTTAAATCTTATGGGCGCACGCATCTGCGGTGCGGGTACCGACTGTATCATAATCAGGCCCGCGGCAAAATTCGGCGGAGCCGAATACACGGTTATGCCCGACAGAATTGTTGCGTCAACATATTCATGTGCGGTTTCTGCCTGCGGCGGCGAGGCTTATTTAAGAGGAGCCGAGAGCGAGCATATGAGGCTTGTGCTTGAAGTATTAAAACAGATAGGAACAGAGGTTATTAAGGAGGACGGAGGGATAAGAGTTGCGGCGTTCGGCAGGCCTAAACCGCTTGATATGATAAAAACGCTGCCTTATCCCGGATTCCCCACGGATGTTCAGCCGCTTCTCAGCGCGGCACTCACAACTGCCGACGGAGAGTCAAGAGTATGCGAAACCATTTTCGACAGTCGCTTCGGTTACGCCGAGGAACTGAAAAAAATGGGTGCGTTAATCAGCGGCGACAGTCATAAGATAGAGATTAAGGGTGTTCCGGCCTTGCATGGGGCAAATGTTGAAGCGAAAGACTTGCGCGGCGGTGCGGCTTTGGTTATTGCCGCGGCGGCGGCTGAAGGAATAACGGTTGTCTCAAACGTGGAATATATAAACCGCGGATATGAGAACATCGAAAGAGATTTAACCCGATTGGGTGCGGATATTTTAAGAATTTGACGAGCGGCGTTTTACAATGCCTTATGGCATTGTAAAACGCAGAAATACAAACCGAAGACAGAGGTGAACATAATGGATAACTCTAATAATAAAATGAACAGGCGGAGAAAAAAACGCGGCGGAATATCAATACGTACGGCGGCGGTGATTATGCTTCTGACAATAGGTGTTCTGTTCGGTGTAATGCTGATGATACCCGCATTTAATATAACAGAGGTGTATTGTGAGGGCGAGAGCCTTATATCGAACGAGGACATCATAACCACAGCAAACATAAAAAACGGAACGAATATACTTCTTGCCAACGTCGGTGCGGCAAGGCGGTCGATTCAGAAAATGCCTATGGTTAAAAATGTTAAGATTCGCAGAGTTTTTCCGAATAAGATTTGCATTTCGGTTGAGACAAGGACCCCTGCGGCATATGTTATGACGGGCGGCGGCTGTGTTTTGATTGACTGTGACGGAACGGTGCTTGAAAACACGCCGCCTGAAAAGTCGGCTCAGATAATCGAAAGGAATACACCTAAGTTTGATGTTCAAACAGACAACACCGAAAATTCGGACAAGTCTGATTCAAATAATTCAAATAAAAACAACAGTACTGACAACGGCGATAAAAACAGTGACAAAAACAGTGACAAAAACAGTGGAAACAACGGTAATAAAAACGGTGATGATACCGATAATGACAGTGCCAAAAACAGTGATAGCAATAATAAAGACAGCTCAAACAGCAATAATGGTGATAATAATAGCAAGGACAACAATAATAAAGATAGCAAAGCCGAAAACAACGGTGTGAATTCGGCAAACCCGGAAGAGGAGGATAATGGATTTTCCGTTCCGCTTACAGCCGGACTTGAACTCAATAATAAGGATGAGGGTAAGGTGGCTCAAGCCGATGACAGCAGGAAACTTGATAAGCTTCTTGAAATGTGTAATACTCTGAACGATGCGGGGCTTTTGAACCGTTCGACTTATATCGACCTCACTGATTTGGGTGATGTATCTATGGTGATTGAAAATAGACTTGATATTAAGCTTGGAGTTCCGGATAATATGGAGTATCGGGCTAAGTTCCTTGCTGAGACGATTAATACAAAAATCTCTTCAACTGAGGTGCTGATTCTCGACTATACGGGAAATGATATATATGCAAGGCCTCATGAGGACGGAAAGGACAGAGTGAACAAAAAATTCCGCAAGAGCGAGGAAGATAAGAACAAAAGCAAAAATGACAATAAATCCGGAAGTGATTCGTCAAACGGCGAAGGCAGCACAGATAATTCAAAAAAGCAGAATCAAGACAGCAGCGGAACAACCCAAAAATCAGATTCCGGTAATGACAATTCATCAACCCGAAAAAAATCGGATTCCGAAAGCAGTGGTTCTCAAAATTCCGCAAATAATGCCGCTCGTGATACGGAACTGTAAAATTTGTGTAACATAATTGTAATTTTATTTTAAAAAGTTTAAAAATTATCTTTACAAAATAAAATTTCGTGGTATAATATAAGATATAATAGAAATGAGTATAATATAAATTCGTGTGTGCGGAGGATTGGCGCACGGCGGGTATATATTTATGGCGGTTTTCGGACAGGCTTTGAAACATCTTAATTTCGGACAAACCGCATATTACAGTAAGGAGGAAAATACAGTGTTCCAGTTTGATACAGAAAACACTAACCCCGCACAGATTAAGGTTGTAGGTGTGGGCGGCGGCGGTAATAATGCCGTGAACAGAATGATTGAGGCAGAAGTTAAGTGTGTTGAATTCATTGCCATAAACACCGATAAGCAGGATTTAACGCTTTCTGCGGCATCGCAGAAGATTCAGATAGGTGAAAAGATTACCAAGGGTCTCGGTGCGGGTGCCGTTCCCGAAATCGGAAAAAAGGCGGCCGAAGAGAGCCGCGATGAGATTGCACAGGCAATCAAGGGTGCTGATATGGTGTTTGTTACTGCCGGCATGGGCGGCGGAACGGGTACCGGTGCCGCTCCGATTGTTGCTGAGGTCGCTAAAGAGATGGGCGTTCTTACCGTGGGTATTGTTACAAAGCCTTTCTGGTTTGAGGGCAAGGTTCGTCAGAAGAACAGCGATGAGGGTATTAAAAACCTTATGAATTCGGTTGACACCCTGGTTGTTATTCCTAATGATAAGCTCCTTGAAGTGGCGGAGAACAGAACACCGCTGACCGAATCCTTCCGTATGGCGGATGATATATTAAGACAGGGCGTACAGGGTATTTCAGACCTTATTTCACGTCCGGGTCTTATCAGTCTTGACTTTGCGGACATCAAGACAATTATGAAAGATACCGGCTTTGCTCATATGGGTATCGGCCGTGCGAGCGGTGAGACCCGTGCGGAGGAGGCTGCTAAAAAGGCTATACATAGTCCTCTGCTCGAAACAACAATCGAAGGCGCAAAGGGTGTTATTCTCAATGTTACCGGCGGTGCAGACCTCGGTATTCTCGAAGTTAAAACTGCGGCTGAGCTTGTTGAAGAGGCTGCTGATAAGGATGCAAACATCATTATCGGTGCTATCGTGGATGAGAGCCTCGGCGACGAAATTCAGATTACCGTTATTGCTACCGGATTTAAGGGTAATGCACCCGACCAGGGGGAAGAAAATTCTTTTGACAGCTTCCTCAGCAGGTTTGCAAACGGAGGTGCGTCAAAGGGTAATGCTACAGCATCTCCTGCCGGCGGCGCACGCTCGGCGGGCGGCACAAATGCCGAAACGGCAAAGACGTCATCGGGGGCATTTACCAGATTCTCTGACGATGATATTGATGTTCCGGTTTTCTTGCGTAAGAACAGATAAACAGAGTTTTTCTCAAATGCTCCCTTTATGGGAGCATTTTTTGAGTGAACCGATAAATAAGGGGGCGAAAGCTTGAAAGAGTTGATTGACAGACTATATTCGGCGGGGGATTTAAGCGACGGTGAGATTCTTATGCTTATCAGCGGTGAGTATGACGAAAAATATTTTTTTGAGTCCGCCGACAAGGTCAGACGAAAATACTATGGAACAGGTGTATACCTCCGCGGTCTTATAGAGATTTCGAATTACTGTAAAAATGATTGCCTATATTGCGGAATCCGCCGGAGTAATGATAAGGCGGTCAGGTATAGGCTGTCGGAAAATGATATTTTGTCATGCTGTGACAACGGTTATGAGCTCGGCTTCCGAACCTTTGTTCTCCAGGGGGGAGAGGACGCATATTATACAGATGATATAATGTGTCAAATAATAAAAAAAATCAAGGATAAATACCCCGATTGTGCGGTCACTCTGTCGCTCGGCGAGAGAAGCCTTGAAAGCTATAAAAAAATGTTTTCAGCCGGCGCTGATAGGTACCTGCTTCGGCACGAAACGGCTGATTTTGAACATTACGGCCGGCTTCATCCCGACGGTATGAGCGCCGAAAACAGACAGAGGTGTCTGTTTGAGCTAAAAAGGATAGGGTATCAAACAGGAAGCGGGTTTATGGTCGGTTCTCCTTATCAGACGGATGAAAATTTGGTTGAAGATTTGAGGTTTTTACAGAAGCTTCAGCCGGAAATGATTGGCATAGGCCCGTATATAACCCATAGGGACACGCCGTTTTTCGAATTCCCGTCGGGAACGCTTAAAAAGACGCTTCGGCTTGTTGCCCTGCTTAGACTGATGTTCCCGATGGCACTTATCCCCGCGACCACAGCGCTCGGAACAATAGCTCCGAACGGACGTGAACTTGGACTTTGCGCCGGGGCAAACGTTGTGATGCCGAACCTTTCGCCGGTGAGGACGCGGAAACTCTATGACCTGTATGATAATAAAATCTGTACGGGCGAGGAAGCGGCGGAGTGCCGAGGATGTCTCCAAAGGCGCATTGAGTCGGTCGGATATGAGATAATATGCGGCCGCGGCGATGCAATAACCCGAAAAATTGCGCAGAATTGAGTAAAAACACTTGACAAATCGGATTTTAGGTGGTATACTTTTAATATAACATAATAGGATACGGCTGAGAGTGAGGAATTTCCTCACTCTTTTGGTTTGTATATCAAATATATTATTTCAAAGTAAACGGCATGTAACGCCTGTCTAAAAGGAGGGAGAGTATGGCTCTTTCTAAAACTGAGAGTACGGTTTTTGCGCTGGCTGAGGATATTGCTAAAGCAAACGGCTGTTATATTTATGATGTTGAGTTTGTGAAAGAGGGCGGAATGTACTTTCTGCGTGTATACGCGGATTGTGACGGAGGGACTGACCTTGATAAATGTGAGGTAATCAGCCGTGCGCTCAGCGATAAGCTTGATGAAGCCGACCCGATTTCACAGAATTATTATCTTGAGGTTTCGTCTCCCGGAATCGAAAGAAAGTTAAAGCGACGAGAACACTTTGATAGGTATATCGGCGAAAAGATAGATATAGGTCTATATAGGCCGATAAACGGAAGTAAACAGCTTTCGGGTGAGCTTGTCGGATATGACGGCACAAATATTACGGCCGAGGTGAACGGTGAGAAGCTTACGCTTCCGCAGAAGGAAACAACCTATGTGAAGCTTCACTTTGATTTTTAGAATAACGCAGTATATACTGCTTGGAAAGGATGATTAAAAAAATGAGTTCAGAATTGTTTGATTCACTGGCATTGATTGAAGAAGAGAAAGGGATAAGCCGCGAGGTAGTTCTTGACGCACTTGAGGGCGCACTTATTTCGGCATATAAAAAGCACTTTGGTGCGGTACATGATATAGGCGTTGTGTTTGATGAGGAATCGGGTGCGATTCGTATTATTGCCCGCAAGAAGGTGGTAGAAGAGGTAGAGGATAAGGAATCGGAAATCTCTGTTGATGAGGCAAAGCGCATCAACAGCAAGTATGAGGTTGGCGACACGGTTGAAATTGAGGTGACACCGGCATCATTCGGAAGAATAGCCGCACAGACAGCGCGCCAGGTTGTTCTTCAGAGAATTCACGAGGCTGAGCGTGAGAAAATGGTAAGCGAATATTCGGACAGAGAAAACGATATTGCGACCGCGGTTGTCAGAAAAATCGAGAAGAGAAATGTCCTTCTTGAAATCGAAAATACCGAATCGGTGCTTATGCCGAACGAACAGGTTCGCGCAGACCATTATAAGGTGGGCGAACGTTATAAGGTGTTCGTTGTTGAGGTTGCTGAATCGGTTAAGGGCGTGCATCTTGTTGTTTCGCGGTCACATCCGGGACTTGTGCGTAGATTGTTTGAGCTTGAGGTTCCCGAAATCGGTCAGGGAATAATCGAGGTTAAGGCTCTTTCGCGTGAGGCGGGGTCAAGAAGTAAAATCGCGGTTTACTCGGCTCTTGAAAATGTTGACCCGGTGGGAACCTGTATAGGCCCTAAGGGAATGAGAGTTCAGGCCGTTATAAATGAGCTTCGCGGTGAAAAAATCGATATAATCAAGTACAGCGATAATCCGGCTGAATATGTTTCAAACGCACTCAGCCCGGCAGAGGTTCTCTCTATCGATGTTGATGAGGATAAAAAGATGTGCACCGTAGTTGTACCCGAGGATCAGCTTTCGCTTGCAATCGGAAGAGAGGGTCAGAATGTTCGTCTTGCGGCGAGACTGACCGGCTGGAAGATTGATATTTCGGCAAAGCCCAAGGAAGAGACACCGGAGCCAGAGGAAAATATAATACCGCAGGGCGTTCTTGACTCGCTTAAGTCAGAGGAGAACGATTAATGACTGTTTGGAGAATGTGCGCTGTTTGCAGAACCAAACGGCCTAAAAATGAACTTTTACGAATAGTTAAAAGTCCGGACGGAAATATTTATATTGATGAAAGCGGTAAATCCGACGGCAGAGGAATGTATATATGCAGAGACGCCGGTTGTCTTAAAAATGCCGCAAGGCGGCGTGCTGTTGAGCGTTCGTTTAAGCTGTCATCGGACGGTATAGGCGATATATATGATGAAATAAAAAAGCTTATTGCGCCGGGCGGTGATGAAAAATGACGGAGGAAAACAGCGATATACAGAAAAGGTTTAAAGGGCTTATATCCTTAGCGATGAAGGCCGGAAGGCTTGAAATCGGCGAAGGCCGCGCGCAGGATGCAATCCGCGGCGGAAAGGCATATCTGATTATTGTGTCTGAGGACGCATCGGACAATACCAAAAAGAAGTTTAAAGATATGGCGGCTTTCAGAAAGCTCCCTATTATACTTACGTCAAACCGGGATGAGTTGGGCAGGACTGTCGGACGGAATTTTGCGGTTACTATGGCTGTGACGGATAAAGGTCTTGCGGAAGGGTTAAAAAAGCTGATAGATAAATAACCGCGGGGTATGAAGTTGTGCAGGAAAGGATGGATTAATATATGGAAAAAATCAGAGCGTATGAACTCTCTAAAGCGTTTGGTTTCCCGAGTAAGGAAATCGTTAAGGTTCTTCACGATTATGAGGTGTCGGGAAAGAACCATATGAGCGCTCTTACCGAGTATGAACTGGATGTAATCTTTGAATATTATACGCAGAAGAATCAGGTTAAAGATTTTTCGATGTATGATAAAGAAAAGGTTGAAAAAGAGGAAGAAGCCGAAAAACAAGACGACACCGAGGTTAAGGAAGAACCGACCGAGGAAGAAGCGGCTATGGAAGTAGGCCGCAAGGTCAGAATGGTGGATACGCGTGTAAACACGGTTGATCTTGACAGAATAGACGATGAAAAGATTGAAGAGCTTATCCCGGATAATGTAAAGCAGGGAACAAAAAAGCAGAAGATTAATCAGAAAAAGAAGAATAAGCAGCTTGGCACAAAACAGAAGCGCGCGCCTGAAGAGACCTTAAAGAAAAAAGAGAAGAAGGATAAAAAGGAAGAAAAGGTTCATGTTCTTATTCCGGACGAAATCACGGTCGGACAGCTTGCGGAGAGAATGAAGCGTCCGGCAACCGAGATTATAAAAAAACTTATGCTTTTAGGAATAATGGCGTCGGTTAATGAGACAATAGATTTTGACACCGCTTCGCTTATAGTTGAAGAACTCGGAGGAACCTTTGAAAAGGAAATAATTCTGACCGAAGAGGATAAACTGTTTAATGATGTTCCGGACAGTCCCGAACAGCTTAAACCGCGTTCTCCTGTTGTTGTTGTAATGGGTCATGTCGACCACGGTAAGACATCGCTTCTTGACTCTATCAGAAACACAAACGTTACTGACGGCGAGTTCGGCGGAATCACACAGCACATCGGTGCTCACCGCGTAAGAGTGGGTGACAAGAAGATTACCTTCCTTGATACGCCGGGTCACGAGGCGTTTACGGCTATGCGTGCGAGAGGTGCGATGGTTACGGATATAGCAATACTTGTTGTTGCGGCGGATGACGGAATTATGCCACAGACAATAGAGGCGATTAACCACGCAAGAGCGGCAGAGGTATCGATTATTGTTGCTATAAATAAGATTGATAAAGAGGGCGCAAACCCCGACAGAGTTAAACAAGAGCTTACCGAACAGGGTCTTGTTCCGGAGGAATGGGGCGGCGACACCATCTGTGTTGAGGTTTCGGCCAAGAAGGGTACTAATATTGATAAGCTTCTTGAGATGGTTCTTCTTGTTGCTGAAATGCGCGAGCTAAAGGCAAACCCCGACCGTCCGGCTAAGGGAACGGTCATCGAGTCAAAGCTGGATAAGGGAAGAGGTCCTGTCGCGACAGTTCTTGTTCAGAACGGTACACTCAGGGTCGGCGATATAGTTGTTGCCGGTACGGCGGTAGGTCACGTTCGTGCGATGAATGACGATAAGGGCCGCTCGGTTAAAAAAGCAGGTCCGTCAATTCCGGTAGAGATTCTCGGCCTTTCAGAGGTTCCTGAAGGCGGAGATACCTTCTACGCGGTGGATGACGAGCGTAAGGCGCGTGAGGTTGTTGAAAACCGAAAGTTCAAGGAGAAGCAGAGCAAACAGCAGAAGGCGTCGGCTATCTCGCTTGACAATCTCTTTGAGCATATTGAATCGGGTAAGATGAAAGACCTTAACATAATTGTTAAGGCTGATGTTCAGGGAAGCGTTGAGGCCGTTACTCAGTCGCTTACACGTATATCAAATGATGAGGTTCGTGTAAACGTAATTCACGGTGCGGTAGGAGCGGTAACTGAGTCGGATGTTATGCTAGCTTCCGCTTCGGGCGCGATTATCGTCGGATTTAACGTCCGTCCGACCCCGGGGGCAGCCACGGCTGCCGAGAACGATGAGGTTGACATAAGACTCTATAGAGTTATCTATGATGCGATTGAGGATATAGAGAAGGCTCTTAAGGGTATGCTTGAGCCGACCTTCCGCGAGGCTGTTACGGGTCACGCCGAGATCAGAACGACCTTCCGTGTTTCGGGTGTCGGAACAATCGGCGGTGCTTATGTCACCGACGGTAAGATTCTGAGAAGCAGTAAGGTCAGAGTTGTCCGCGACGGTATAGTTATCCACGAGGGTGAGCTTGGCTCACTGAAACGTTTTAAGGATGATGTTAAAGAGGTTGCGAGCGGATACGAATGCGGTCTCAGTATTGATAAGTTTAATGATATTAAAGACGGAGACGTTGTAGAAGCATATGTAATGGAACAGGTAGAGGTTTAGGAGAGTGAGGCAAAATGGCAAATTACAGCAGAACCGACAGAATTTCAGAGGAGGTCAAGAGAGAGCTTAGCGCGGTTATTCGCGAGCTTAAGGATCCCAGGCTTCCGATTATGACTTCTGTTGTCAGCGTGAGGGTTACTAAAGATTTGAAATTTGCAAAAGCTTATATAAGTGTGATGGGTGATGAGACGGTGAAAAGCGGTGCGCTTGCCGCCCTAAAGAGCGCAAGCGGATTTATCCGCCGCGAGATAGGGCACAGGCTTAATCTCAGAAACACGCCGGAATTCACCTTTACCATCGATGATTCTATAGAATACGGCGCACACATTAACGAAATACTCAAGGAACTATAGGTTCTATGCCTATACGATTCCGTATAGGCATAGAAATTAACGAGGACAGTGTTATGTTTGAAAAAATTATTGAAAAAATAAATTCCGCTCAGCGCATCGGACTTTTTGCACATGTCAATCCTGACGGGGACGCACTCGGAAGTATGTATTCGCTAAAGAATGTTCTTGCCTCAATGGGCAAGAACGGCGAGGTTTTCCTGTGCGGAAAGGCGGAGTCAAGCGTTTTTAACTTGATTTATGACGGTGAAACTCCGAAATGTGAGCCTGAGGACTGTGATCTTCTGATTGCACTTGACAGCTCAGACATAGACCGTCTCGGAGAGTGGAAGGAAGCCTTTTCGGCACATTCCAATACCGCGGCGATTGACCATCATATCACTCATATAAAATATGCGAATGAAACGGTGGTGGAGGATATTTCTTCAAATTGCGAACTGCTCTGCGGGATGTATAAGGAAATGAGCGCGAACATTTCGGAAAAAACCGCGACAGACCTATACATAGGAATCGCAACCGATACAGGAAGCTTTAAATATTCGTCAGTAACGGGAGATACGCATCGCGCCGCGGCATGGCTTATCGAAAAAGGAGCGCGATTCGACTATGTCAGCAAGAAAATTTTTGACACAAAATCGAAGGAATACTTTGAGATATTGCGGCTTGCCATATCAAAAATAAAATATTATGCCGGGGGCAGGATTGCGTATCTTTGCCTTGAGGGCGAGGATTTTGCCCGCTGCGGCATTGAAGAAGCTGACGCGAATGCCGTTGTATCACTTCCCGGAAGTGTCGAGGGCGTTGAGGCGAGCATCTATGTAAGAAGGCGAGGCGAGGATGAGTATAAGGTTAGCCTTAGGTCATCCGGATATGTGGATGTGGCGAGGATAGCGCTTGGCTTCGGAGGCGGCGGCCATGTTAAGGCGGCAGGGTTTTCGCTGACAGGAAGCGAATTTGACAGCGGAGTGAAAGACTTAATTTCACGAATTTCAGAACAGTTGGAGCAGAAATGAACGGAATAATCAATATAAATAAGCCGCTTGGTATGACGTCCCACGATGTTGTCGGACGGCTGAGAAGAATTTTGGGAATAAAAAAGATAGGCCACACCGGAACCCTCGACCCCGACGCGAGCGGGGTGCTTCCTATGTGCATAGGCCGTGCAACAAAAACGGCTGATATGCTGACGGCTCAGAATAAACAGTATATAGCAGAGGTGACGCTGGGGAGTGCGACAACTACGCTTGATGCCTCGGGCGAGGTGACAGAAACGTCAGAGGTTAATGTCGATGAATGTGACATTCAAAGCGTTGTGACTGAATTTGTGGGGGATATTATGCAGATACCGCCTATGTATTCGGCAATAAAGATAGACGGAAAGCGTCTGTATGAGCTTGCACGCGAGGGTGTTGAGGTCGAGCGAAAGCCGAGACCGGTCACGATTGAAAAAATTGAGATACTCGGTATTGACCTTGAAAACAAGAAGTTTTCGATGAAGGTTGACTGTTCAAAGGGAACGTATATAAGAACCCTCTGTGATGACATAGGAAGGCGGCTGGGGTGCCTTGCACATATGTCGGCGCTTATAAGAACCCGCTCAGGCAGGTTCTGTATAGATGACGCCTATACCTTAGACGAGGTGGAAAAAATGGCAGGTGAGGGCGATATGAGCTTTCTTGTGCCTATCGACAAGGTATTTGAAGAACTTCCGAAATTGATTCTGTCAAGCAGAAGGGCAAAGCTGATGTGTAACGGTGTCAGGATTTCCGCACAGGGGATAATAGACGGTGAAGCATATCGTGTATATGACGAGAGTGGGAGCTTTCTGACAATTTCAGAGGCAGAGAACGGGCAGCTTAAAATACTAAAGACGTTTTATCAGACAAGTTAACTAACAGACAAATTGACTAATATTATAAAAGAAGGAAAGTAGCTTATGCAGATATACCGTATTGAATCAGGGCAATTAAATCTTAGACTCGGCGGAACAGCTGCAGCATTCGGCAGATTTGACGCGCTGCATCGCGGGCATATGAGCATAATCGGAAGGGCAGTCGGATACGCTGAAAAGCATGGACTTAAATCGCTTGTCTATATGTTTGAGAATGAGCCGGCCGAGGTAATCAGCGGAAGACAGGTTAAGTCTGTCAACACTGTGTCAAAGCGGCTTGAGATTCTTGAAAAAGCAGGCGTTGATATAGCTGTCGTTCAAAAATTTGACAAAACGGTTATGAATATGCCGTGTGAGAGGTTCATAAACGACTATATCCGAGAGGCATTTGACGCGAAATACATTGCGGTTGGGTTTAACTATCGTTTCGGAAGAAACGCGGAAGGCACCGCCGAGTATTTGAGAGACGAATGCCGAAAGTTCGGTACTGAAGTGTATATAGAAGAAGGAATTTCGGACTCAAGCGGCGTGATTTCAAGCACGCGGATACGAGAGCTTATAGCCGATTGCCGTGTGGACGTCGCGGCAGAGTTGATGGGAAGATACTTTTCGGTGAGCGGAATCATAGTGAGAGGACACCACATAGGAAGTGACAGACTCGGGTTTCCGACGGCGAACATTAAGTTTCCGAAGGACTGTATCGTTCCCGGATACGGGGTGTATATAACAACGGCGTGCGTTAAAGGAAGGCGCTTTCCCGCGATTACCAATGTCGGAGGAAAGCCGACACTTAATGATGGCGGAATGTTGATTGAAACGCACATATGTGGGGAGTTCGGTGACTTGTACGGAGAAAGGATAGAGATTGAATTTTGTGAATTTATTCGCGGAATCCGGAAATTTGACAGCCTTGATGACTTGGCGAATCAGCTGAAAAAAGACAGAGACAGGTCAGAAAAATTTTATATAACTAAGTATGCAGGAGGTATAACAAATGAATAATAAGGCGAAAAAAGTGTCGGCAATTCTGGCCGCGGCAATGATTGCGGCGGTTTCGTTTACCGGCTGCGGCAAGAGCGGTGAGAGCAGTACCGAGGCACCTTCATCGGTCAAGGTTGATTCAAAAACCGTGGCTGAGGTGGACGGAGTTAAGCTTGACACCGGCCTGCTTAACTATTACATTTATCAGGCGGCCGTAAACGAGGAGTATAAAGCAAACCAAAACTTCAGCGGGGATTTCTCATCGGTTAACTGGGACGAAAAAGATTCCGATGGAAAGACAAAGGGTGACAAGATAAAAGAATCGGCGCTTAAAGAGCTTATGGGTAAACAGCTTGTCGTTCAGCTCGGAAAGGATAACGGTGTTACGTTGTCGGATGATGAGAAAAATCAAGCAACCGACAGTATAGAACAGTTCAAAAATCAGTATGGCGAAGAGGCTCTTAATGCAAATATGCAGGCAATGGGTTTAAAGTCGGCCGAGGATTATCAAAAGCTATATGAGATTGAAACGCTTTACAGAAAGGTTGAAACTGATTTTGTGAAGAACAAGGATAAATATGCTTCGGTGAACCTTGAAGAATATCAGGACCCCGATCAGATTTGTGTTCAGCATATTCTCATTAAAAATGACAGTCAGAAGTATTCGGACCCAAAGGCAACGATTGATGAGGTTTTGGCACGTGCCAAGAACGGCGAGGATTTCACCGAGTTGATGAAGGAATATAACGAGGATACAGGTGAGACCGAGGGCGGATATTGCTTTGGCAGAGGTGAGATGGTTTCGGAATTTGAAAATGCGGCGTTTGCGCTGAATTATAACGAAATCAGTGACGTGGTAAAGACGGAGTATGGCTATCACATAATAAAGAGAATTACCGGTCTTGCCGAGCTTAAAAATTATTTAATTCAGGCATCAAAGATTGAGAAACAGGACAAGGTTTTAAAGGATATTTCGGTTGGTGATGTAATGAAAAATATTCAAGACGCAATGACAAAGGCGAAAGAGCTTAATTCCAAGAGCACTCAGAACGCCGAGAATACTCAAGCAGACAGCGGTAAGTAGATTGCGGCCGGGCTGATATGCCGAGGTTGACTAAAATCAAAGAACAGGAGAGATTAAAATGGCTGAAAACAAAAAAGTAAAGGTAGAAATGGAAAACGGCGGTGAATTTATTATAGAGCTTATGCCGGAATACGCACCCGAAACGGCGGCGAATTTTGAGGCTCTTGCGGCTGACGGATTCTATGACGGAGTAATTTTCCACCGCGTGATAGATGACTTTATGGCTCAGGGCGGCGACCCGACCGGAACGGGTATGGGCGGAAGCGGAAAGAATATAAAGGGAGAGTTTGCACAGAACGGCTTCCCTCAGAATACTCTTTCACATACACGCGGAGTGGTTTCGATGGCGCGGTCAATGGACCCGAATTCGGCGAGCAGCCAGTTCTTTATTTGCTATGGTGACTGCACATTCTTAGACGGTCAGTATGCGGCGTTCGGAAAGGTTACCGACGGAATGGAAACGGTTGACGATTTTCTTAAAATCGAGAGAAGAGGTCCCGAGGGCGGAACTCCCGTTGAAGAAATAAAAATTAAGAAGATGACTGTTCTGTAAGTCAAATTCGGCATTTAACGTGGCGTATTATGGCAATGTATAGTTTATCTGTGTTAGATATTGTCGCATAATGTAGTTATGTGCATTATGCACAAAAAAGTGTTGACAAGCATCGGTATCTGTGTTATAATAGAGGTATGGTTAATGTTTCTCACGTGAACCGTTGACCTAAGACTTTTAGGAGGTATTAAGATGCTAGGAAAGGTAAAATGGTTTAACGCAGAAAAAGGATTCGGATTTATCGAGACCGAAGAGGGAAAAGATGTATTTGTTCACTATTCTGCGATTGCCATGGATGGCTACAAGACACTCGAAGAGGGTGCAGAGGTTGAATTTGATGTTGTTGAGGGTGCTAAAGGACCGCAGGCTACAGATGTTAAGCGTGTGTAATCCTTTTTAAATAGCTTAAAATGAACTTAAATTAAACAATAAAACAGGCTGCCTTACGGCGGCCTGTTTTATTGTTCCGTTATTCGTGATCGTGGTCGTGGTCACAGCCACAGTCGCATTCACATTCATCAAAGTCCAGCTCGATTGTCTTGCCGCATTCGGGGCAAACGAAGTCGCCGCTTGCGATGTCATCAAGGTCATCGCCGGTGAAGTCGATTTCAGCGCCGCAGTTATCACAAACGATGGTATAAACATCGTCATCATCATCGTCATCGCCGAAAACATTTTCGCCGATAACATCGATAACATCTTCCATCTCATCAAGCTTATCAGCAACGAAAGCCTGTTCGTCATCAAGAGATTCAAGCTCGTTCGCCATATCGCTGACAAGGTTTAAAAGCTCGCCTATGAGCTTGCCCTCGGTTTTGTCTGTGTCAAGCTTAAGACCTTCGGCAAGTCCCTGAAGGTATGAAGCACGGTTTGTAAGTTCTGACATATTGTCCTCCTTTTGGCGGAAAAGCCGCCTTATTATATTTAATTAAACTCTTGCCATATATTCGCCCGTACGCGTGTCGATACGGATGGTATCGCCCTCGTTTACGAACATAGGAACAGTAATGGTAGCGCCGCTCTCAACGGTTGCGGGCTTAGTAACGTTTGTTGCTGTGTTGCCCTTAACACCGGGTTCTGTCTCGGTAACCTTAAGCTCGACAAATGTCGGCGGCTCAACCGCAAAAACGTTGCCCTTATACGAAAGAATCTTGACAGTCATATTTTCCATAACAAACTTCATAGCATCGCCGAGCTGATCCTTGCTGAGCGGAGTCTGTTCATATGTTTCCTGATCCATAAAGTAGTAAAGGCCGCCGTCCTCATAAAGGTATTCCATTTCATGTCTGTCGATGCGTGCCTGCTCAACCTTTTCTGTCGGGTTGAATGTGCGCTCTACAACTGCGCCGGTCATAACATTCTTCATTTTTGTTCTGACGAAAGCCGCGCCTTTACCCGGCTTAACGTGCTGGAACTCAACAACCTGATATACATTTCCTTCAAATTCAAATGTGAGTCCGTTTCTAAAATCACCTGCTGTTATCATCGGTGAAACCTCCTTAAAATTGTACAAATAGAATTCTTATTCTATTTTATACTAAAAATGCAAAAAAAGCAAGGTTTTTTTGTGGTTGACCGCGGAATAAGAATGTGATATACTAATTTTTGTGAAAAACCAACAATATATTTACGGAGATTAACATATTATGAATAAACGAATTATAGTAATAGGCGGTGGTGCGGCAGGGATGATTGCTGCGGGAACAGCGGCGGAACGCGGAATAAATACCGTCTTAATAGAACAGAATCGGATTTTGGGAAAGAAGCTGATGATTACCGGCAAGGGCAGGTGTAATATAACAAACGCCTGTGAGGATGTCGAAACGCTTCTTAAAAATGTTGTCAGAAACAGGCGGTTTTTGTACAGTGCCTTTTATGGTTTTGACAATATGCAGACGATTGACTTTTTTGAAAGGCTTGGCGTTCCCATAAAGGTCGAGCGCGGAGAGAGAGTTTTTCCGCAATCAGACAAGAGTGCGGATGTCACGGCCGCCCTTCGTCGGTATCTTATCGACAATAATGTCGAGATAATCCACGACCGTGTTGACGATGTCTGTTGTGATGAAGGAAGGGTTACCGGTGTCGAGTGCAAGGGGCGTGGGTTTATGCGTGCCGATTCGGTGATTATCGCGACCGGGGGAATATCATATCCTGTGACGGGCTCGACCGGGGACGGATATACCTTTGCCGAAAATCTCGGGCATACGATTACGCCGCTAAGGCCGTCGCTTGTTCCGCTGACGGTGGAGGAGGACTTGAGCGAGGTTCAGGGGCTCTCGCTTAAAAATGTTGCGATTACGGTGAAGGATAGCAGGAATAAGACAATATACAAGGACTTCGGCGAGATGATGTTTGCACATTTCGGATTAACGGGGCCGATTATTTTAAGCGCATCGGCATTTATGGACAAGCCGGAGCAATGTAAAATTCACCTCGACTTAAAACCCGCGTTAAGTGAAAAACAACTTGATGAACGTATTCTTCGGGATTTCTCAAAGAATATGAACCGCGATTTTATAAACGGCTTGGACGGACTTCTGCCAAAGGCGCTTATACCTGTGATAGTACGGCTTTCGGATATTCCGCCGCATAAAAAAATAAACTCTGTAACCGCGGCGGAACGCAAGCGGCTGACAGAGCTTATTAAAAATATTGAATTTAACGTGACGGGATTTTGCCCGCCCGAACAGGCAATAATAACCTCGGGCGGCGTTTCTGTCAAGGAAATCAACCCGTCCACAATGGAATCAAAGCTCATAGACGGTCTTTTCTTTGCGGGGGAGGTTATCGATGTCGATGCGTTGACCGGTGGGTTTAACCTACAGATAGCGTTTTCTACGGGCAGACTTGCGGGCTTGAGCTGCTGACCAGCGGCGGTATTTAAGCCGAAGGTTCGTCTGAATGGTGGATTGTAGCACGCAGAATATAATCGAAAAGCTATAGGTAATAGCCGCCGTTATCCAAAAGCGTGTGAGAATATTCTCAATATCGGCTTGCTTTAAATAGAAGTAGACAACCGTGATTACCAGACAATGAATCAGATATATGTCGTATGATGCGTCTGCTATGCTTGTGAGAAAACCCTTTCCCATACGCTCGAGCGAAATGGTCAGATTGTTTACATATATATAGAAGCCGAATATCGAGAAGATGCAGAAGAACACAACGATAATCGGTTCAAAGCTATAGCGCGATATTCCGCAAAGCTTTAAATATGAGAGTATGCAATGCGCAACAGCCAGCAAAAACCAGCCTATATAAATAACGGGTCGGCCCGCATGAATCAGCTCGGTGAACTTTTCATAGTTCAGGCCGATGTACATTCCGCTTATCCAAAATACAAGATATGATGTAAAAAACTTGTTCGTGAAGCCGGACAGGTTTTTTATTGTGTCCGCGTCCGCGGTGAATCCCGAGAGGGGATTCAAAAACGGAGTTTGTATATTCCCGAGCGAGGTCAGCGCGTTCGCCGCAAGAGCCGGAAATGACATTCTTGATATTATAGTAACAACTATAGATACAGCGATAAGCAGAGCGGCGAAAATGTTGGATTTAAGCTTGCTTATCAGTATCCAGACCGGCATGAGAATGTAAAACTGAACAATCAATATTACAAAATAAAACTGTGCCGAAATATCGCCCCAAAGTATATAATGCCCGAGTTGTTTAAGGTTGAAGCTTCCGTATGCGTCAAGCTTCAGCACATAAATAAATACAAGATAATAGACAACAACCGCGATTACATAGGGCAGGTATACCTTTAAAAATCTGCCGAGGAGGAAACGTCCGTACCTGAATTTGGATTCGGAATATTTATAGAACAGCTTTATTGCACTAGTAAAAACAAACCCGGGTACAGCAAAGCTAATCAGCCGTGTAAGAGATGAAAAGATAATTGACGCCGCACTCCATTTAGCGAAGCCGTCAACTCCCTCCGACAGCAGGTGAATAGTGATGACTGACATACATATAAAAAATTCAAATACAGATATTTCGGTAATTTTTCTTCTGACACCGCTCATTTAAGTTTATCACTCCCGAAAGTTTAGAATAATTCAACTTTTCTTTATAAGTAAAGGTATAAAGTTTAAATAGTCACAGGACACAAGCTTTAAGTTTATGCCGAGATAGTCGCCGACCGGCGCACTCGCGTGAGCCGCGGCGTGTAAATGCCCATAGATACATCGGTTTACGCCATATTCTTTCATTATGTTCAAAAAATCGGGGCGGAGACCCGGTTTGTCAATCGGCGGATAGTGCATTGCAACCAATATTTCCTCGGCACCGGTAGCCTTTGCCGCTTCAAGCGACAGGACAAGACGCTGTTTTTCACGTTCAAAAATTCGCTTGTCCTTGCTGTCGCTGTCGCTGTCGCTTGAAGGAAAGTTCCAGCCGCGCGTTCCGCAGATTGCTGTGTTGCCGTATAGATAGGCGTTGTTGCGTATGACATCTATGCTGTCAAAGCTATGCTCGGAGAGAAACTTATTCATCTTGCTGGTTGTTGCCCACCAATAGTCGTGATTTCCCTTGAGCAAAAGTTTCCTGCCTTTAAGCGAGTGGATGTATTCAAAGTCAGCGACCGCATCATCTATATACATCGCCCACGATATATCCCCCGGAACGATAACCAGATCGTCATCGCTGACGATGCTGTTCCAGGCATGGTACATTCTTTCGGTGTAGTTACTCCATTTGCTTCCGAATACGTCCATCGGTTTGTCACAGCCAAGCGACAAATGGAGGTCTGATATTGCGAAAATAGACATTCTATCATTCCCTGTAAGTTACTTTAATTTATAGCTGTCGATGATATGCTTAACCGTGTCATATGCCGGGCCGCCGATAAGCTTGCGCTGATTCACACAGGTTTCAAGTGAAATTTCGTTGTATATATCATCTTCGATAAGGTCGGAAAATTTCTTGAATTCCTCCATAGAGAGGTCATCGATAACCTTTCCGTTTTCGATGCAGTATGCAACCATTTTTCCGACAACGGCGTGTGCATCGCGGAACGGGAGACCGTGCTTGACCAGATAGTCAGCAACGTCCGTCGCATTGGTGAAACCGCCCTTTGCACCGCGAAGCATATTATCGCGTTTAATACGCATAGTAAGAAGCATTTTTGAAAATACGGGAAGGCACATTTTAACTGTGTCGATTGCGTCAAAAATCTGTTCCTTATCCTCCTGCATATCCTTATTATATGCCAGCGGAAGCCCTTTCATCATAGTGAGAAGACCCATAAGCGAGCCGTAAACCCGGCCTGTCTTTCCGCGGACAAGCTCAGCAACATCCGGGTTTTTCTTCTGCGGCATTATGCTTGAGCCGGTGCTGTATGCATCGTCCAGTTCAATAAAGCTGAACTCGTGCGAGCTCCACAGAATTATTTCCTCGGACAGCCGCGAAAGATGCATCATAATCACCGAGAGGTCAAACGCGAGTTCACAAACAAAGTCGCGGTCGGATACTCCGTCAAGGCTGTTGACCGTGACGGAATCAAAGCCAAGCTTCTTCGCCACAAATTCGCGGTCAAGAGGATATGTCGTTCCTGCAAGAGCGCCGCTTCCGAGAGGCATAACGTTTATTCGCCTGCGGCAATCGTGAAGTCTGTCACAGTCGCGGCGAAGCATTTCATAATACGCCATCAGATGATGCGCAAGCGTAATAGGCTGTGCCTTTTGCAGATGCGTATATCCGGGCATAATTGTGTCAAGATTCGCCTCGGCAATAGTTAATATAGAAGCTTTAAGCTCTTCCAAAAGGGGAAGAAGCTCGTCGACCTCGTGCCTTAAATACATTCTGACATCAAGCGCGACCTGATCGTTTCGGCTCCTTCCGGTGTGAAGACGCTTTCCCACATCACCGATGCGCGAAATAAGGATTGTTTCGATGTTCATATGTATATCCTCGGCGTCAATCTCAAACTCGACCTTGCCGTTTTCAATGTCGGTCTTAATTTCGCCGAGGGTTTTTACGATTAAAGCGGCATCGGCTTCGGGTATTATCCCTTGCCTGCCGAGCATTTCGGCGTGAGCCATACTTCCCTCAATATCCTGTGCGTACATCCTTGCATCGAAGCGGATAGAGGAATTAAAGTCATCTACAAGTGTATCAGTGGCCTTTGAAAAACGGCCGCCCCAAAGTTTTGACATAATAATTAGATCCTTTCATTGTGCGTTCATTTATAAATGTGCTTTCGTTTGAAAATATGCGTCACTTTAAAATGAACAAATTACTTCAATTTAAAATTGTACCATAATAAGGCGGATAGGTCAAGGGGAAATTAAATGAGATGCAGAATAAGCACACCCCCTCGGCGTATTACGCCGAGGGGGGTGTGCTTTACTCAATATACTCCAATATATCATCTATGCCGCATTTAAGGGCGGTACAGATTCTTTCCAGAACATAGCTGTCATAACGAACAACACGGTTTTTAAAATAGTTGTCAATTATCTGATATCTTATGCCTGTGCGCTTTGCAAGCTCGTACCTGCTTATATTCATATCAGACAGTGTTTTATCAAGTTTTAATCTGACCTCTGCCATATTTACCACCCCTATATATTTTATTAGATATATATTCTCTTGACAATTTACATAATTAAGTATATACTTATATAAGGATATAAAACATTTACGGAGGGTTGCATATGGCAAGTATTGCACAGATAATTAAATATGAGGGCGATAATTCCACCTTTATATGGAAACACCCTTGTGAAGACTTCAATACGCAGACACAGCTTATCGTTCACGAATCACAGGAGGCAGTGTTCTTTATGAACGGGCAGCTGCTTGATGTGTTTGAGGCAGGCAGACACACACTTGAAACACAAAACATTCCGCTTATCAGGAAGTTTTTTAACAAGCCGTTTGATAATCAAACACCGTTCCATTGCGAGGTTTATTTCATAAACAAGACCGAGCAAATGGCGGTCAAGTGGGGGACGGACAGTAAGGTCGAGTATGTCGAGCCTGCCTACAACTTTCCTATTCAAATCGGCGCAAGCGGCGAAATGACCCTGCGAGTAAAAGACGGGAAAAAGCTGCTTGTTAAGGTTGTAGGGACAGAAAACAGTTTAACGCAATCGGGGCTTACGCAGAAGTTCAGAGCCTTTTTGATGACAAGGTTTAAGACCTATCTTTCAACTTACATAAGGGAAAACAAAATCAATATCTTTCAGATAGACGAAAAGCTGACGGAGCTTTCGTCTGATATGCAAAATCTGCTCGTCCCCGATTTTGACGAATACGGTTTGTCGCTGATACATTTCTTTGTAACAACAATAGTCAAGCCGGAGGACGACAGCACATACAAGCGGTTCAAGGACTTGCATTTCAGGCAGTATGCCGATATTGCAGAGGCGAGGTTACAGCAAAATATTGATATTATCGGACAGGAAACCGAAAAGCAGAAAATGATACTTGAAGCCGAGGGAAAAGCGGCAAAACGGCAAATTGAAGGTTATACATATCAGCAGGAGCGCAGTTTTGATGTTGCGGAGGGCGCAGCTAAAAACGAGGGCGGCAATATGACAAATTTGGGAGTCGGACTCGGAGTTATGGCAGGCGTAAGCAACAACATAGGCGGCATTGTAAACGACAGTATTGCAAACGCCGTAAGACCGCAGACAAACAAATGCTTAAAGTGCGGGAGCGTACTTCCCGAAAATGCAAAATTCTGTTTGGAGTGCGGAGCAAAAGTTGAAATTCCTTCCGAAAATGAAACAATATGTCCCAACTGCGGAAGCAAAACCCCAAAGGGTAAGTTCTGTGCAGAGTGCGGAGCAAAACTTCAAAATATTTGCCCGAATTGCGGAAAAGAAGTGCCGCAGGGCGCAAAATTCTGTCTTGAGTGCGGACAAAGAACAGGCGGTGAAGCAAATGAACAGAAATATTAAAATAATACTTGCGGCGGCGGTCGCGATAGCGGCAATGTCAACATTATTTGCCGTTGTGCCAATCAATGATACATTTATAGCGTCATACGTTTTTGCGATTATAGCAATATGCGGCATAGCAGGCGCGGTATGCGTTTACGGCAAAGGAAGCTCAAAGGCAGTCAGCGGGCTTTCGTATATTTATACAAGTATTGTTTATGCAGTGATGAATGTAATTTTTTCGGTCGTTGCCTGCGTTATGCCGCTTACGCTTACGTGGACTTTGGTTGTACATATAATATTGCTTGCAGTATTTGTTGTAAGAACAATCATATCAAATGCGGGCAGTGATTATGTTAACGAAGTTGAGAAAAGAAACGAAGAGGAACATAATAAATTCTTGGATGAGAAAAAAGATTATTGGAAATGAGGGAGATATAAATGGCATTAGTTCAAGCAAAATGCACAAACTGCGGTGCAAATTTAGAAGTCGATAGTTCAAACGAAGCAGCAATTTGTCAGGCCTGCGGTACACCTTTTATAGTTGAAAAGGCTATCAATAACTATAACACAACAAATAATATAAAGGCAGATGTCGTAAATGTATATGGCGGTAATTCTGCTGATTTTGTAATAACGGCAGGGAAGCTCATTAAGTATAACGGTACTTCAACTACTGTTGTGATACCTACCTCGGTAAAGGAGATAGGGGGTGCGTTTAAAGGATACAATAATATTACCAGTGTTACAATACCAAATAGCGTGACGCGTATTGGTGAAGAGGCATTTCGATACTGTAGCGGTTTGTCAACGATTGATATCCCCAATAGCGTGACGAGTATCGGAGGTTGCGCATTTGGTGACTGCATCAGTTTATCAACGATTCATATCCCCGATAGTGTGACGAGTATTGGTGGAGGTGCATTTCAAAACTGCACCGGCTTGTCAACGATTGATATCCCCGATAGCGTGACAAGTATTGGATATAACGCGTTTTCTGGCTGCAGTGGTTTGAAAAACATCATAATACCTGATAGTGTGACGAATATTGGTACAGGTGCATTTAAAAACTGTACTAGTTTATCAAATATTAATATTTCAAAATCTCTGTCAGAAATCGCCATGAGTGTATTTAATGGATGCACGGGATTAAATCAAGTGATTATACCTAAAAATATAAAAAAGATTGACTGCGATGCTTTTGGTGAATGTAATTTAAACACAATAACAATCGAAGGTACTGACACTGAAATTAGTTATGCTGCATTCGCTGACTGTTTTCGTAGTGATTCTTACCATAATTCATCTATAAAACAAATTAATGCCACGGATGAATGGAAAAGAAAGTATTGGAATTATTTTGATTGCCTAACAGAGTATATGCCGGAAGAAGAACGGAAACGAAGAAATAAACTGGCTAGGGAATATAAAATGAGAAAAAATGGTTGTTATGTTGCAACCTGTGTTTATGGCTCATATAATTGTCCTCAGGTTTGGACACTGCGCCGTTATCGAGATAATACTTTGGTGAAAACTTGGCACGGCAGAGCGTTTATCCATACATACTACGCAATAAGTCCTACCATCGTAAAATGGTTTGGTAATACAACTTGGTTTAAGAAATTGTGGCGTGGCAAACTTGATAAGATGGTCAGAAAGCTAAACAATGACGGTGTTTCAGACGCACTGTATGAGGACAGGAGCTGGTAATAATGGCAATATTAAAATGCAAAATGTGCGGCGGCAATATCGAGGTTGGCGAAAACCAAAATATAGGCGTGTGCGATAGCTGCGGCAGCACTATGACAATTCCGAATGTGAATGATGAACGCATATTGAATCTATTTGACAGAGCAAATCATTTCAGACTGCAAAACGAGTTTGACAAAGCACTTGCAGCGTATGAGAGTATATTGTCAGAGGACAACAAAAACGCAGAGGCGCATTGGGGCTGTGTTCTTTCAAGGTACGGAATCGAGTATGTGAAAGACCCCAAAACACATAAGCGTGTGCCGACTTGTCATCGGGTGCAGAATGAATCGGTGCTGTCTGACTTGGATTATAAAGCCGCGGTTGAATGTACGGACGATATCCCGGCTAAAAACTTATATCAGCAAGAAGCCGAAGCCATTGCGGAAATACAGAAAAACATTCTTTCGATAGCAAACAACGAGGCACCGTATGATATTTTCATCTGCTATAAAGAAACGGATAACAGCGGCAGACGAACCGTTGATTCGGCGCTTGCGCAGGACATATATTATCAGCTTACCAATGAGGGATATAAAGTGTTTTTCAGCCGTATTACGTTAGAGGACAAGCTCGGCGCAGAGTACGAACCATACATATTTTCCGCATTAAATTCCGCAAAGGTAATGCTTGTTGTCGGCACGAATAAAGACTATTTTAATGCGGTATGGGTTAAAAACGAATGGGCAAGATTTTTGGACTTGGCAAGAAAGGATAAGTCAAAGATGATTATTCCTTGCTACCGCGATATTGATGCATATGACCTGCCTGATGAGCTTTCGATGTATCAAAGTCAGGATATGGGTAAAATCGGATTTGTTCAGGATTTGATAAGGGGAATAAAAAAGGTATTGCAAAAGGAGACGCCGCGGTCGAGTATTACGGCTGTAAAAAGTACAGCCGAGGCGTTTCGGACAGAGCCGCTTTTAAAGCGCGCATTTATGATGCTTGAAGATGAAGAGTGGGAAAAGGCTAACGAGCTGCTGGAGCAAGTGTTAAATCACGAACCCGAAAATGCTTTTGCCTATCTCGGGAAGTTGATGATAGAGCATAAGCTTCGTAGAGAAATGGAGCTTAGCGAATTACCTAAGGATTTCGGCAATTCTAAAAATTATCAATATATTATGCGTTTTGGTGATGAGACTTTAAAATGCAAAATAAATAAGTATAGAGAAATTGTTATCGAAAGAATTAAACAAAAAGAAAAGGAAAAAGCGGAGGCGAGAAAAAGGGCATATGAAGAAATGAGAATCAGGCATGAAAAAGCACAAAGTTTGATAAAACCATTATTGAATAAGATTGAGCGGGAAGAAACAAAGAGAAAAGAGTCTGTAGTTAATATAGTGTGTACAGTACTTGCGATATTAATTTTATATGTAATTTTGTGTGTAATTTTGAATTATGTTGTATATTACAATGTGGGCTATATGGGTAACGATTATTTAACAATAGCTGTTAACGCAGTTTTGGCTTGTATAGTTATCGTTGCAACGGTAATTGTAATAATTAAATTTAATAGTAAGGAAGTATGTACACCTGCAGAGATAGATAAGATGAAACTGAAGGTTTTATTATATAGAGAAAAAGCAGGAGAGTGTGAAATTGAGGAAGACATTAAAAA
>CAJKNM010000009.1 GCA_905201285.1 uncultured Eubacteriales bacterium
TTGCCAAAATGGCCGACAAGGCGATTGATGCGGCGAAGGCTGCTGACAAAGCATCGGATTTTGCAAAGTATCCTAAAAAAATTCATGTTGGAAGGCAAGGTAAGCATATTGTTGGTCACAATAATTATAAAAAGGGAAGAAGTATTTTTTTGGGCTCTACGACTGACGCACAGCAATTGATAAAAAAATACAGTGGCAAGGGACAAAGGATTAATGCGACCTCGGAGCGAGTTGATTTCAAAAAAGTTATTGGAAAATATGTTGATGAAGTGACTGGTAAATCTTATGATACTACTGTAGGTACTATTAGATATTCAAAAGACGGAGCGCACATAGTGCCTGCCAGACCTATGAATTGGAGGAAATAGTTATGTTTTTAAATGAAAAAGAGGGAACTGTTATTAGCAAATTTTTGAAAAGTCTAGATAAATATGATGAAGAAGAGATGACCTTGATATGGAGCAGAGGTGCGACAATAACCGCAAAATTTGACACATGTTTTGAAGATGAAAATGAGTTTGAGGAAACTGATATAAGATATGAGGAATTTACTACCTTTGTTTTTGAAACTATTTGTATCTCCGGAAATCCACCCGTTTTTATAACAG
Organism: uncultured Eubacteriales bacterium; assembly: GCA_905201285.1. Classification (GTDB taxonomy): domain Bacteria; phylum Bacillota; class Clostridia; order Monoglobales; family Monoglobaceae; genus UMGS1820. Next base: position 609 of record CAJKNM010000009.1, read on the forward strand.
AAGATAATTTTTTCTGTGTAAATTATCATAATTTCCCTGATAAAATTATTGTCGGAAATACGAAAATTAATTAAACTCATTTTAATCACCTGCTTTCTGGACTTTGAAGGCAGGTGATTGCTTAATGGGCGGAAGCACCGGCGGAAATTTCGGAAATACAAGGGGAAGTATATTGGACGAGTTAAGCGATGTATTAACAATGGCATCGTTAATACCCGGAATCGATACCTTTACGGATTTAGCATCGATACCGGTCGATTTGGCAAGAGGAGATTTATTGTCAGTCGGTCTCGATGTGTTGGGCGTGATTCCGTTAGTCGGCGAAACAGCTGATACGGCGAAGCTTGCCAAAATGGCCGACAAGGCGATTGATGCGGCGAAGGCTGCTGACAAAGCATCAGATGCCGTTAAGACTGCAAAGAAGAGTACAAGTTTTTCGGGGGTCTCTAAAAAAATTTATCTTGGAAAACAAGGTAAACACATTATTGGCCATAACAATTATACAAAATGGAAAAGTATCTTAAATATCTCAACTGAAAAAGCTCAAAAATTAGTAAATGAGTATAGTGGGACAGGCAAAAAAATAGGAGCAAACAGAGAAAGAGTTAATTTTAAAAGTGTAATTGGTAAATACGTTGACCCTAAAACCGGAAAAGTTTACGATACAACTGTTGGTACAATTCATTATTCTAATTCAGGAACTCATATTGTTCCTGAAAAACCTATTAATTGGAGGAAATAAAGTGTATTTAAATAGTAAAGAAGAAAGAATTGTCGGAAAATTTATGAATATTGCAGATGATTTGGAGGGAAAAAAACTTACTTTAAAATGGAATGATGGGAGTAAAGCTATAGCTATATATGATACATATATAGAGGACGAAACTGATTGTGAACTTAAAGATGAAGATTATGAAGAATTCTGGTCATTTGTATTTAAAGCAATAGATTTAGTTGGAACACCCCCTATTTACATTACAGAAGATGAATATTTTTGTATTAATTATCGTAACTTTCCCGACGAGATAATTGCTGATACAAAAATGATTAATTTATGATTATTGTCACCTGCTTTCAAAATTCCCCAAAATTTATTTTGTAAAATAAGGAAGTGAAATAAAATGGTTTATGCGACATTAAATGAAGAAATGATAAAATTATTAAGAAATCTTAAATTTTCAGATTTAATTTCATATGAGGGAGCAAAAACACACAACACATTTTACGGAAATTTAAGAATTAACACAGACAAAGGTTCAATAGAACTCAGTAATATTGAAAAAACAATGCCATTTTTCGATATTACTGAAGATATAGCGTGTTTTGAATGTAAGGTTTCTAATCCGGAGGTTAAATTTAAACCATATTGCATAGAACCTTTTGAAGTGTTTAAAATAGACGGAAAAATTGAAAATATTGAAATCATAAACGATGTCGTTGATGTGAATGATGGAGAATATGAAATTTCTTTCGACAGAGCGATTATTTTTAGAACAAACAAAGGAGATATAATGTTTTCAAGAGATATATGGTTCTCTAAAGTAATTACAATGAATGAAAACGATGATTATGATACAATTTATCCTATCGATGATGTTGTTGAAACATGGTCTAACGATGGTGACAACAAAGTGAATGTAATTAGGACCAGTAGAATAATATAGGATAAATCACCTGCTTCCTCTATTTTGGAAAGCAGGATTCAAAAACCGGTTCGGGTTTTCCGAACCGGTTTGTATAACTTTAAACTATTTGCGCTCCGCTTTGAATATCATCAAGGGTCGATGTGACAACCAGCTTCCCGTTATGCTCGGCCGAGAGAATCATTCCGTTTGACTCATAACCCATCATCTTTCTTGGCGGGAAGTTAGCTATAAACAATACGTTCTTCCCGATTAAGTCCTCGGGCTTATAAAACTTAGCTATTCCCGACAAAATCTGTCTGCGCTCAGAGCCGACTTCAAGCTCAAATCTTAAAAGCTTTGATGATTTAGGAACCTTTTCGCATACAACGACCTTGCCGACCCTGATGTCAAGCTTATCGAAATCATCGATTGTCACGTTTTCCTTAAACGGTTCAAGCTCAACCTTTTCCGGCTCGGCTTCGCCGAATTCGGCTACAAGTTCTTCAAGCTTTTTCTCGGCGTCAATACGTGCAAAGAGAGGCCTTGCTTCGCCGACCTTTACGCCGGCTCTTGTACCGCCGAATCTTGAAAGACTCTCCCACGTTAATTCATCCGCGCCGGTCTGAGCCGCGATTGCGGTTTGGGTATCGGGCATAAACGAGCCGAGAAGCGAAGTGATAAATCTGATTGCTTCAACCAGATTGTACATTACGGTTTTAAGCTTTTCTCTGCCGTCGTCGGATTTTGCAAGAACCCACGGCATTGTCTCGTCGATGTATTTATTTGCACGGTTCACTATAGTCCAGATGCAATCCATTGCGTCAGCAACGCGAAGTTTTTCCATACACTCGGCCGTCTTTTCGGCGGACGCAAGGCAGACCTCCGCCAGGCTCTCGTCAAAGTCGGTTTCGGCACTGGGGGCGGGAATCACACCGTTAAAGTATTTGTTTATCATAGATACGGTTCGGTTAACGAGGTTACCAAGAGTATTGGCAAGCTCCGAATTATATCTCGAAATAAGTGTTTCATAGGTAATCGTTCCGTCGGCGGCGAAGGGCATTTCGTGAAGAAGATAGTATCTCACCGCGTCAACGCCGAAGTTTTTAACCAAATCATCGGCATAGATTACGTTTCCGATTGACTTGCTCATCTTGTTTTCACCGTTGAGGAGCCACGGATGACCGAAAACTTTTTTAGGCAGGGGTTCGCCCAAAGCCATAAGGAAAATCGGCCAGTAAATGGTGTGGAACCTCAAAATATCCTTGCCGATGATGTGAACATCGGCGGGCCAGTATTTTTTATACAAATCACTCTTTTCATCACAGCGATAGCCGAGCGCGGTGATATAGTTTGTAAGCGCGTCAAGCCATACATAGACGGTGTGGCCCTCGCCTATGGGAACGGGAATACCCCACTTGATTTTGGTTCTGGATACGCACAAATCCTGAAGTCCCGGTTTTAGGAAGTTGTTTACCATCTCTTTTTTACGTGATTCGGGCTGGATAAAGTCGGGGTTTTCTTCAATATATTTCATCAGACGGTCAGCATACTTGCTCATTTTAAAGAAGTAGGCTTCTTCGTGCTGTTTGTGAACCTCTCTTCCACAGTCGGGACACTTTCCGTCCTTAAGCTGTGTATCCGTCCAGAACGATTCACAGGGGGTGCAGTACCAGTCCTCGTATGAGCCTAAATATATATCGCCCTGGTCATAGAGCTTCTTGAAAATTTTCTGAACGGTTTCAACGTGATAGTCATCGGTGGTTCTGATGAACTTATCATAGCTTGTGTTCATTAAATCCCATATTCTTTTAATCTCGGCGGCAACCCCGTCAACATATTTCTTCGGGCTTATGTCTGCTGCTTCGGCAAGCTCCTGAATTTTCTGACCGTGTTCGTCTGTTCCGGTACAGAAAAAGACATCATAGCCGAGGTATCTTTTAAACCTTGCTATTGCGTCGGTCAGAACAATTTCGTAGGTGTTTCCTATATGAGGCTTTCGCGAGGTGTATGCGATAGCGGTTGTAATATAAAACTTTTTCTTTTCGTTGTTATCCACTTATATCAAATCCTTTCAAATTATATCAAATACCTTTAAGATTCGTTTTTGATTATATTATTGCTCCGTTTTCTGATACGGAATTCCGAAATGCTTATAAGCAAGCGGCGTAACTATTCTTCCTCGGGGGGTTCGGCTTAAAAAGCCTATCTGCATCAGATACGGTTCATAGACATCCTCAATGGTGTCGCTTTCCTCGCCGATTGTTGCGGCAAGGGTTTCAAGGCCGACGGGTCCTCCGTTGTACAGACGGATTACCGTCATAAGCATTCGCTTGTCTATCGCGTCAAGGCCGAGAGAATCAACCTCCATCTTTTCGAGAGCCTTGTCGGCAATCGCGGCGGAAATCACTCCGTCGCCCTTGACCTCGGCAAAGTCGCGGACACGTTTTAAAAGCCGGTTCGAGATTCGCGGCGTTCCGCGCGAACGCGACGCTATCTCCGCCGCACCTCCGCTTTCTATGTCGATATTAAGTATTCCCGCGCTTCTGGTCACTATCTCGGAAAGCTCATCGCGGGTGTACATTTCAAGCCTTAGAATTACGCCGAACCGGTCGCGGAGCGGCGCGGTCAGAGCGCCGGCCTTTGTGGTCGCACCTATAAGCGTAAAGTGCGGAAGGTCAAGCCTTATCGACCTTGCGGACGGCCCCTTTCCTATAATTATATCTAAGGCATAGTCCTCCATCGCCGGATAGAGAATTTCTTCGACGCTTCGGCTGAGTCGATGAATCTCGTCAACAAAAAGGATGTCCCCTTCGCCGAGGTTTGTCAGAAGTGCGGCGAGGTCGCCCTGCTTCTCAATCGCGGGCCCCGAGGTGATGCGGAGGTTTACGCCCATCTCGTTTGCAATAATTCCGGCGAGGGTCGTCTTTCCGAGCCCCGGCGGGCCGTAGAGCAATACGTGGTCGAGCGATTCGCCCCTTGCCTTTGCCGCCTCGATATATATTTTAAGGTTTTCCTTCGCTTTTTTCTGGCCTATATATTCATCAAGCCGTTTCGGCCTTAAGCTATATTCAATTTCGCTGTCACCGTTCATCTCTGAGGTGGTGACGATTCTGTTTTCGTTATCCATATAAATCTCCTTCTGTGAAAAGAGGATATTACATCAGCTTTTTTAAAGCATATTTTATTTTATCTTCAACCGCGCCCTCTGCGCCGGCAAGGGCGTGTTCGGCTTCGCTTCGGCTATAGCCGAGGACGATTAACGCCGACAAAGCCTCGTTTGAATCATCGGACGCTTCCGTAAATATTTCGCCTTGCGGAATATCATCAAGCTCAACGTTCTTGAACTTATCCTTAAGTTCAAGAATTATCCGCTGTGCGCCTTTCGGACCAAGTCCCGGCGTGTGTGACGAGAGATACTTGCTGTCATTTGTCACAACGCAAAGCGCAAATTTTGACGTCGAGATATTTGAAAGCAGGGATGCCGCTGTCTTTGCACCGACACCCGAAACGCCGAGTATCATTTCAAATGTGCTGCGTTCTTCCGGGGTGGTGAAACCATAGAGCGAAAATACGTCTGAGGAGTTTTTTATGTTTGTATATATGAAAAGTTTTGCAGGCTCACCGCTTTCGCCGAGCTCGTTTAATGACGACATAGTCGAGTAGATTCGATAGCCGATGCCGCCGACATCTATAACCGCATATTCCTTTGTCTTTTGAACAAGCCGTCCGGATATATATTCAAACATAGTTAAAACCTCCATATAGAGTTTATTATATCAAATCTACGGCCGATAATCAAGCAAAATAACAAATTTTTTGAAAAATTTCGGTCAAAAACACTTGCGGAAAGCATAGCGGCTCAGATAATTCCGGTCAGGTCAAACGGCGGCGTATATTCCGGCTTTGCGCTGCTGCGCGCTTGAATATAGGCGTCGGAGAAGCCGAGGTCGAGAGCCGCGTCTAATACGGAATTATATTCAAAAGACGTGATTCTTCGGTTTAGCTCGGGGTAATTTTGAAGATTCTCGGTCGGGGTGAACTGACTCATAAGGCTCAGCCGAAAGGCAGACGTGCCGAATTCGGCCTTAAGGCGGTGTAAAATCTCAATCGAGTCATGTCTGCATCCGGGAAGCACGAGATGTCTGACGATTACGCCGCTCTGCATTATTCCGTCACTGTCATATTTAGGTGTGCCCGCGTATAAAAGCATTTTTTTCAGTGCGGAAACAGCGGTCTCATAATAGTCCGCGGCACCGCTGTATCTTTGCGCGAGAGCGCTTTCGGCATATTTCATATCGGTCAGGTATATAGCTACATCGTCCTTGAGAATCTCAAGACCCTCGGCGGATTCATAGCCGCCGCAATTATATACTATAGGAATTGTGAGCGGCTCGCGCAGCAGGGAAAGAGCCTCTTTTATCTGTACTACATAGTGGGTCGGGGTGACAAGGTTAATGTTGTGTGCACCCGCGCTTTGAAGCTTCAGAAATATTTCGCTTAATTCAAGCGGACTGATTACCGTTCCGCCGCCGCCCGCGCTGATTTCGCGGTTCTGACAAAACACACATTTCAGGTTACAGCCGCAGAAGAATACCGCTCCGCTTCCGAGGCTTCCGCTGATACAGGGTTCTTCCCAAAAATGAAGGGCGGCGCGTGCGGCTCTTATATCGGCGCCCGTGCCGCAGAACCCGACCGAATTTTTGCGATCCGTTCCACAGCGGCGCGGGCAGATGTTGCATTTGATTTCCAAATTTAATCACCTTAAACTATCAGTATAATTAACATTAATATAAAACAGCGGACGGAAAATGTCAAGGCAATATAATATTTTTGTAAAAATTTAATTTCAAACCTTGACATAAGCGGTTATTTATTTTATACTTATACTAAGTATAACTGTTTTTGGAAGGAATGAATTTAAGTTGGCTGATAATAAGAAATTAGTAGAAGAAATTACACCTATGGGCGAGGACTTTGCCCGTTGGTATACGGATATAATAAAGAAGGCACAGCTTTGCGATTATTCGGGCGTTCGCGGATGTATGGTGATCCAGCCTTACGGATATGCTATCTGGGAGAATATCCAAAAAGGCCTCGATACAAGGTTCAAAGAGACGGGTGTCGAGAATGTGTATATGCCTATGTTTATACCCGAAAGCCTGCTTCAGCGCGAGAAGGATCACGTTGAGGGGTTTGCTCCTGAGGTTGCTTGGGTAACGCACGGCGGAAACGAAAAACTTCCCGAAAGACTTTGCGTTCGTCCGACCTCAGAGACCCTGTTCTGTGAGCATTATTCAAACGTTGTCCGCTCTTACAGAGACCTGCCTAAGCTTTATAACCAGTGGTGCAGCGTTGTCCGCTGGGAAAAGACAACAAGGCCTTTTCTCAGAAGTATGGAATTTTTATGGCAGGAGGGACACACCGCTCACGCAACGGAAGAAGATGCAAAGGCACGTACGATTCAGATGCTTAATGTATATGCCGACTTCTGTGAGAGCGAGCTTGCTATCCCGGTAATCAAGGGAAGAAAGACCGATAAGGAGAAGTTTGCCGGTGCAAACGAAACCTATACGATTGAGAGCCTTATGCACGACGGAAAGGCACTCCAGTCGGGAACAAGCCACAACTTCGGTGACGGCTTTGCGAGAGCATTTGGTATTCAGTACCTCAACAAGGAAAACGAGCTTGAATATGTACATCAGACCTCGTGGGGTATGTCTACCCGTATTATCGGCGCGATAATTATGGTTCACGGTGATGACGCGGGGCTTAAGCTTCCGCCGAGAATTGCGCCGACTCAGGCAATCATCATACCGATTGCACAGCACAAGGAGGGCGTGCTTGATGCGGCTTCGGCTCTGTGTGAAAGACTTTCAAAGGGCTTCCGCGTTAAACTTGATGACAGCGACAAGTCGCCCGGCTGGAAGTTCAGCGAATATGAGATGAGAGGCGTTCCCGTTCGTATAGAGATTGGGCCTAAGGATATAGAAAAGAACCAGGCCGTGCTTGTAAGCCGTGTGGACAGAAGCAAGACCTTCGTTTCGCTTGATAATATAGAAGAAGAGCTTTCGGCACTTCTCGATAAAATTCAGAAGCAGATGTATGACGCTGCTCTTGAAAACAGAGAGACAAAGACAAGCAGTGCGACAAGCTATGAGGAATTCAAACAGATTATAGATGAAAAGGGAGGCTTTGTCAAGGCGATGTGGTGCGGTGACGAGGCCTGTGAAAACAAGATAAAAGAGGATACCGGTGCAACATCAAGATGTATGCCGTTTAAGCAGGAGCATATAGCCGACACCTGTGTTTGCTGTGGAAAGCCGGCGGATAAGATGGTGTATTGGGGTAAGGCATACTAATAAAAAACATTCAATATTTTAAGTAAAGGAGGGCTCAAAATGGGTTGGTGGCAGAACGTGTATCATACGGTAGTAAATCAGCTTGCGCTGTTTCGCATAACCGACGTGGTTGATATAGCCATTGTTTCATATATTGTATACAAAGCATTAAAGTTCATAAGAGATACAAGAACGGTTCAGCTTCTGAAAGGCGTTGTGCTGGTAATACTTTTGACCCAAATCAGCTATGTGGCAAAGCTGAACACTCTGTATTTCATTTTGAGTAACTTCCTTCAGCTGGGAATAATCGCGTTGCTGATTGTTTTTCAGCCCGAGCTTCGGCGTGCGCTTGAACACGTGGGCAGGCGTGCGGCGAGCAGCCTGTTTGTTCAGCACAACGATTCCGGGGTTGAAAGTCAACAGGTTATACGTGAGATTGCTAAGGCGGCTCAGGCTATGTCAAACACAAGAACCGGCGCGTTGATTGTGATAGAAAACAGCGACAACATCGACAGCCTGATAAGCTCGGGGGTTCCGATTTCCGCTAAGGTGACAAGCGAGCTGCTTGAGAATATTTTTGTTCCCGACACACCGCTTCATGACGGAGCGGTCATTATCAGAAATTATAAGGTTGAGCTTGCGAGCTGCGTCCTGCCGCTGTCACAGAACCCGAATATTAAAACCTCGCACGGAACAAGACACCGTGCCGGAATAGGAATCTCTGAGGAGTCTGACGTTATCGCGGTCATCGTATCCGAAGAAACAGGAAGGATTTCGATTGCGTATAAGGGCGTTTTGACAACAGGGTATAACGAAGAGAGTCTCAGAAACAAAATAATGGAGCTTGTCAGCGGAAACGGCGACGATGTTGACGGAAAGTCAAAGTTCAGGTTTTCAAGCCTCACAAAAAGGAGGCATAGCTGATGAAAAAAATACTGTCATCTGATAATTCACTTAAAGTGATTTCGGTTCTTATCGCAATGTGTATATGGATATATATATCATTGGTTATGGATCCGGCTATTGAGGTTACTGTCAGAGACCTTCCGATTCAGTTTGTCGGTCAGGAAAGCCTGAATAACAAGGGACTTGCCGTTATAAGCGAATCGGCGACGACCGTTACCGTTAAAGTAAAGGGAAGCCGAAAAAAGATGGGAAACAACGATATGAAAACCATAATTGTCAAGGCGGATGTTTCGAATATTGACAAGGAGGGAACACAAACTGTTCCGGTTGAGATTGTTATTCCGTTTGAGAGCCAGGGCATAAGTTCACAGAGCATCTATACTGTCGATGTTAAAACCGAAAAGTGCACCGAAAAGAAGGTGGATGTTAAAGTCAGAACGATTGGCTCGGCTGCGGTTGATTATATAGCCGATACCCCGACAGTGAATCCGGCGAAGATAACCGTAAAGGGTCCCGAATCCGCGGTTGAAAAGATAGCGGCGGCTAATTGCACGCTGAATTATAACGGTGCGGATGTTGATATAGACGCTGAGCTTTCCGTTACGTTCAGCGGTGAGGACGGGAAAGAAATTTCTCAGCTTGATGCAATAATGAAGAGGGTGAGCGTATCCAGCGAGAAGGTTAAGGTGCACTGTCCTATCCTCAAAATGCGTAAGGTGGAGATTAAAGCGAACTTCGGCGGCCAGGAACTTCCCGATAACTTTGTCTATCGGACAGATCCGTCTGAGATATTTGTATATGGCACGGATAAGGTTCTTTCGAATTTGAACGAAATCAACACGGAGGAGATTCCTTTAGACAAGCTGAACGACAATAAAAAGATTAAGGTTAAACTGAAGATTCCGAACGGAATCAAGGTTTATAACGGTATTTCGGAAACCGAAATATCATTGGAAGATTGAAATCGGCAGGGTGAAGCATATGCAGATACTGATAAATGACATAAAAATGCCGATAGCGCATACAAAAGACGAGGTGATCGCGGCCGCACGAGAAATTGTGCGGTCTGATTGCGTTTCGGCAAAAAATTATCAGATATACCGGCAATCGATAGATGCAAGGCGAAAAAATAACATTCATTATGTATACGGGGTAACGGCGGAAACAAACGACAATGTCATTTCCGGAGGAAGAATCCGAAAATTTGAGGACACCGCCGAGCTTGAGGTAAAAAGAAAACCGCTTAAAACACGGCCTGTGGTTGTAGGGATGGGTCCGTGCGGACTTTTTGCCGCTTGGATATTGACGCTTTCGGGGAATCCGCCGATTATACTTGAACGCGGCGGCGATGTAGACAGCAGGACAGAAGCGGTAAAACGCTTCTGGAAAACGGGAAGGCTTGACCCGAACTCAAACGTACAGTTCGGCGAGGGCGGCGCAGGAACCTTTTCGGACGGAAAGCTGAATACAAGGATAAGCGACCCGAAACAGAGGTTTGTGCTTAAAACTTTTACTGACTTCGGTGCGCCCTGCGATATTATGTACAAGGCGAAGCCTCATATAGGAACCGACAAACTTTGCGGAACAATAAAGAATATGCGAAAGAGGCTGATTGAGCTTGGAGCAGAGGTCAGATTTAATACGAGCCTGACCGACATACGGCTGGAAAACGGTGCGCTTTGCGGGATAGAGCTTTCAAACGGCGAATTTCTTGATTGTGAGAGCTTGATTTTGGCGATAGGCCACAGCAGCCGCGACACATACGAAAGACTTTGCGAGAGGAAGCTTGCGCTTGAGCCGAAACCGTTTGCAATCGGTGTGAGAATCGAACATTCACAAAGATTCATAGACAGACTTCAATATGGCGGTGCGGAAGGACTTCCGCCGGCTGATTACCGCGTGGTGTATAACGGCGGAAGGAGAAGCTGTTATTCATTTTGTATGTGTCCGGGCGGAACGGTGGTGAACGCGTCCAGCGAGAATGAGATGCTTGCTGTCAACGGTATGAGCTGCTATGCCCGTGACGGAAGAAATGCAAACAGCGCCCTCGTGGTCAATGTGCGTCCCGAGGACTTTGAACCCGGAATTCTCGGCGGAATGGAGTTTCAGCGAAAGTATGAGCGGCTTGCGTTTAGGCTTGGCGGCGGTGATGGAAAGGCCCCGATTCAGCTTGCCGAAGATTTTATAGATGATGTTCCGACAGGTGAAATCGGCGGAGTTTCGCCGACCGTAACAAGCGGATTTAAACTTGCGGAGCTTAAAAATTGCCTGCCGCAATTTGTCACAGATACGCTGCGCAGCGGACTTTGTGATTTTGAAAGGCGGATGAAGGGATTCGCCGGCGGCGGAGCGGTTCTGGCCGGAATAGAATCGAGAACATCGGCACCCGTTCGGATTTTGCGCGGCGAAAATATGCAGAGCATAAACGCCTCGGGCATTTATCCGGCAGGCGAGGGCGCCGGATATGCGGGCGGAATTGTCAGTGCCGCGGTTGATGGAATCCGCGCGGCAATTTCGTTGATTGATAATGATTGACAAAATACGCATTTTATCATATAATTATATATTAAGATAAAGCAGAGAAAATTATAGTTCGGAGGAAAATAAATGGGTAGAATGTTCGGTACGGACGGTGTCCGCGGAATTGCAAATAAAGAGCTTACGCCCGAGTTGGCGTTTGAGATAGGTCAGGCCGGTGCATATGTGCTGACCGGTAACACAGGAAGGAAGCCGACAATATTGGTCGGAAAGGACACGAGAATATCGGGGGATATCTTGGAATGTGCTTTGACGGCCGGATTGTGCAGCGTGGGCGCAAGGGTTATAAGCGCGGGTGTTATTCCCACTCCGGCAATCGCTTATCTTGTCAGAAAGTGCGGCTTTGACGCGGGGGTTATGATTTCGGCGTCACACAATCCGTTTGAGCATAACGGGATCAAGTTTTTCAGCGGCGAGGGGTATAAACTTAAAGACGAGACAGAAAATCGTATCGAAAGTATAATCATTGATAAGGCAGAAAAGGTTGAACGTGCGGCATACGGGGACATAGGGCACAGAGAAAAGAATGCTTCTCTGGTGGATGAATATATTAAATTTGCTATGTCTACAACGGATGTGAGATTTGACGGAATCAAGATTGCCATAGACTGTGCGAACGGTTCGTCAAGCGTGACGGCAAGGCGTGCGCTTGAGGACTTAGGGGCAGAGGTGTTTGTCACCTGTGATAAGCCGGACGGAACAAATATAAACAAGGGTTGTGGCTCGACCCATATCGGGAATCTTTCCGAATTTGTCAAAAAAACAGGGGCGGATGTCGGGCTTGCCTTTGACGGGGATGCCGACAGGGTTTTGGCAGTTGACGAAAACGGAGTTTTGGTTGACGGTGACAAGATAATGGCTATATGTGCGCTTGATATGCGTTCGCGCGGAAAACTTGAAGACAACACTGTTGTTGCGACCGTTATGAGCAACCTCGGCTTCTTTAAAATGGGAGAGAAAGAGGGCCTTAATATAAAGAGAACAAAGGTCGGTGACAGATATGTGCTTGAAGAAATGTTAAAGCACGGTCACAAAATCGGCGGAGAACAGTCGGGTCACGTTATCCTTCTTGACTATAATACGACCGGCGACGGCCTTGTTACCGGAATCGCTCTGATTTCGGTTATGAAACGCACGGGAAAGAAGCTGTCTGAGCTTGCGTCGGTAATGAAAATTTATCCGCAGGTGCTTGTAAACGCAAGGGTTAAAAACGAGTTTAAGAGCGAAGATAAGTATATGGCGATTCCCGAAATCCGCGAAAAGATAGAAAAACTTGAAGCGGCGTTTGCGGGAAGCGGAAGGGTCTTGATTCGTCCGTCCGGAACAGAGCCGCTTGTCCGCGTGATGATTGAAGGACAGGATGAGACGGAAATCAAGCGTTATGCGGAGGAACTCGCCGCTCTTATGGAAGAAAAACTTAACTAAGCTAAATATGTAATATTATAATCGAAAAGAGGAAATCAGAAGATGAAATTAGGTATAGTAGGGCTGCCGAATGTCGGCAAAAGCACATTGTTTAATGCGATAACACAGGCGGGGGCGGAATCTGCCAATTACCCGTTTTGTACGATAGAGCCGAATGTCGGAACGGTTATCGTTCCCGATAAGAGGATTGATGAGCTTGTAAAGATGTATAATCCCGATAAGACCACTTATGCGGTTATTGAATTTGTGGATATTGCGGGTCTTGTAAAGGGTGCGAGCAAGGGCGAGGGTCTCGGAAACAAGTTCCTGTCAAATATACGCGAGGTTGACGCAATTGTTCATGTTGTTCGTGCTTTTGAGGATGAAAATATTGTTCATGTTGACGGTTCGGTTGATCCGATTCGCGATATTGAAACGATAAACTTTGAACTGATTATGTCAGACCTTGAGATTCTTGACAGAAGAATTGACAAGACGCGGAAGTCGTTAAAAGGCGGAGATAAGTCATTTAAAACTCAGCTTGAGTTTTATGAGAGACTTCATGATGTTTTGGAGAGCGGAAAGTGCGCAAGAACAATGGAGATGACCGATGATGAGCGCGAAATGCTCACCGATGTTTCTCTTCTGACGTTAAAGCCGGTAATCTATGCGGCAAACGTGGCAGAGGATGACTATTCAAAGCCGGACGGGGAGAATGAGTTTGTAAACAAAATCCGCGAGTTTGCCGCAACCGAGAATTCCGAGGTTATGGTTATTTCGGCAAGGATAGAGGAAGAAATAGCGGCTCTTGACAAGGATGAGAAGCAGATATTCTTAGAAGAACTCGGCGCAAGCGAGTCGGGACTCGATAAGCTTATCCGTGCAAGCTATAAGCTCTTGGGCTTAATAAGCTATCTGACCGCGGGCAAGCCTGAGGTCAGAGCGTGGACAATAAAAGAAGGAACAAAAGCTCCTCAGGCGGCGGGCAAGATTCACACCGATTTTGAGCGTGGGTTTATCCGCGCGGAGGTTGTTGCCTTTGATGACCTTATGGAATGCGGCTCGATGACCGCCGCGAAGGAAAAGGGGCTTGTTCGTTCAGAGGGAAAGGAATATGTTGTGAAGGACGGAGATATAATTCTGTTCAGATTTAATGTTTAAATATAACGTTTGAATATAATATTTAGATATAAGGAGGAAATACTATGAGTTCAAGTATTTTTGATACGGTAAAGGATGTCGTTTCGGATGCGGCACACGTTGTTGCACAGAAGTCGGGTGAGCTGATTGATGTTTCAAAGACTAAGTATGCTATCTTTGAACTTAAAGGCGAAATCAGAAAGCTGTATAATGAAATCGGAAAGCTGACGTATCAGTCGTTTGCCGACGGTGTGGACAATGATGACGATATTAAGCTTAAATGCGGAATTATTAAGGCTAAATATGCGAAAATCAGAATCCTTGAGAGCAACGCGGAGGATATAGAGTTCAAATGCCCGAAGTGCGGAAGTCCCAATGACGCAGACGCGGAATATTGTTCCTCCTGTGGAGCGAATATGACCGTTGATGTGCACGGAGCGGTTGAACATGAGGAAGATGAATAATGGTTTTAGTGCTGTCTGACGGCGGTTCGGGTGTTTTGCGAGTGGTGAAACAGCTTGAGGTCCGCGATGAAAAATATGTGGTGTACTTCACAAACTTCCTCGGTGCCGGAAGGTTTGGAAAGGGAAGCGTAATCGTCGGTGACGGTTCGGCGGCTTCGATTAATTCAGCGGTGGTGAAGAACCGCGTAACTGCGATTATTGACGCGGTTGAGGAACCGAGGTCAAGATTGTCGGTCACCGCTTACTCTGTTTGCAGAGGAAGAATAAAATACATTAAGTACGTTAATATGGAGGAAAGCTACGGCGCGCGCAAGTGTCTGTCATATCGTCAGCTTGCCGCTATGATACGCCGCGGCAAAGGAGCGGTTGTCTATGCTTCGCCGATTACGGCCAGCGGGATAGTTGCCGAGGGCGGTGATGGCATAGCCGAAATGATGTACGTTCCCGTACTTAAAAACGCGGTTTTTGATACAGATGCGGCGCTTGAATATTCTGTTCCTATAATAAATGTGATTGAGACAGACGTGGTTGACGGTATGGAAGCGGTTAAAGATATGCTTAAACGCACCGGCGCGTCGATGCTGGTGTGTGATACCACGGTGAACGCCGCAGATAAGGCTGAAATCGGAGATGCTCTGAATATTCCGGTTTTAATTACGCATAATATGGGAATGGAGTATCCCGAGATGGCTGCTGCGGCACGGGATGCCGCTATGTTTGTCCGTGCGGATGCCTGACATATTTGACGAAAGGTTTGGGAAGTTTATGAAAATAGCTATAGACGGTCCTGCGGGTGCAGGAAAAAGTACAATTTCAAAGGGAGCGGCAAAACGGCTCGGTTTTGTTTATATAGATACCGGCGCAATGTATCGCGCGATAGGTCTTGCCGCGGTTAGACGCGGAATCGATACGGCTGACGCCGAGGGCGTAAAATCAATACTCGATGATGTCGATGTTGCCATCCGCCATAACGAGAACGGTCAGCTGATATTCTTAAACGGTGAGGATGTGTCCACGGATATACGGCTGCCCGAAATTTCGGTTGCGGCATCTAATGTGGCGGTTATCCCCGAGGTTCGGCTTAAGCTTGTTGAGCTTCAGAGAAAGCTCGCCGCCGACACCGATGTTATAATGGATGGAAGGGATATAGGAACATATGTCCTTCCGGACGCCGAGCTTAAAATATATTTAACCGCGTCGGTAGAGGAAAGGGCAAACCGCCGTTGTCGGGAGCTTAAGGAAAAAGGCGTTGAAACTGATTTCGATGCGGTTAAGGCGGATATAGAATATAGGGATAAAAACGATTCGGGGCGAGAGTTTGCACCGCTTAAACCGGCGGACGACAGTGTGTATATGGACAATACCGATATGACGCTTGAAGAGTCGATTGATAAGGTGTGTGAGCTTGCACACAGCAGAAGGGTCGGGAACAAGGTATGAGCTTTTATGAGTTTGCAAGGGCGGTAGTTAAGATTTATTATAAAATTTTTTACCGTGTAAAAATTGAGGGACTTGAAAACATTCCGAAAGAGGATGGGTATATTGTCTGTGCGAATCATAAAAGCCTTAATGACCCGCCGCTTCTTGCGGCGGAGCTTCCGATCAGGTTTCGCTTTATGGCGAAGGAAGAATTATTTGAAAACAAGGTTTTCGGTGCGTTTTTAAGATTTGTCGGCGCCTTCCCCGTGAAACGAGGAAAGAACGATGTTGCGGCGCTTCGCGCAGCAATGAACATTCTTTCAAACAAGGAAAATCTTATGATTTTTCCCGAAGGAGCAAGGTCGCCGAAGGGATATATGCACAAGGGCAAGCCGGGAACGGCTCTCATCGCGATTAAATCAAGAGTGAAGATTCTTCCCGTCGGAATTGACGGTGGGTATAAGCTCTTTTCTAAAATAACAATAAGAGTCGGAAAGCCTATAAGTATGGAAGAATACTATGACGAAAGATTGAGATCCGACAAGCTTCAAGAGATTACGGATGAGCGGCTTATGTCCACTATATCACAGCTTTCGGGGGTAAGTACATATGAAAACAGAGATTGCTGAAAAGGCCGGTTTTTGTTTTGGAGTGGCACGTGCGGTGAAGATCGCACGCGAGAATGCCGGCGACGGCGGTTCTGCGGTTACCTATGGGATGCTGATACACAACCGCGATGTAACAGAGGAACTAAAAGAGCTTGGGGTTGGCATAGTCAACTCAGTCGATGAAATCAATCCGGGTACAAGTGTGATTATAAGGGCACATGGGATTCCGGCAGATGAAGAAGAGGCGATTAAAAATCGCGGAGCAAATATCATCGACGCGACGTGTCCTTATGTGAAGAAGATTCATTCCATCGTGAGCGGTGCGGCGGAAAGCGGAGCCGATATTATAATAGTCGGCGATCCTAAGCATCCCGAGGTAAAGGGAATAAACGGCAGATGCCTCGGCAGAGGGCATATTATAAATTCCGTTGAAGAGGCGGAACAAATAAAGTCGAATATATTGTCGAATGATGTCGTAATAGTGGCTCAAACGACGCTCAGAAAAGATTTTTTTAAAAAAATTGAAAAAATTTTAAAAAAACATTTTACAAATGCGAAAATTTTTGATACAATATGTAGTGCAACCGATGAAAGGCAAAGGGCGGCGGCTGAACTTGCGGCACGGGCCGATTGTATGATTGTGATAGGCGGTGCGGAAAGCTCAAACACCAAAAAGCTGTACGAGCTGTGCAGAGAGCATTGCGAAAATACGGTTGCAGTTGAAAATGACAAAGAATTAAAAAAATATATAAAACAGGGGAAGTTCCCCGCATTTAAAAAATTAGTCGGTATTACCGCCGGGGCATCAACCCCGGACACGGTAATCAAGGAGGTCTATTTAACCATGGCGGAAAACAATGAAATGAACTTTGCAGAAGCGTTGGAGGAAACCTTAAAGCCTATTAAATCGGGCGAGGTTGTAAAAGGTGTAGTTATAGGTGTTACACCTACAGAGGTAAGAGTTGACATCGGAAACAAGTATGACGGTGTTATTCCTTTTAATGAACTTACCGATGATACCAACGTTGATATCAATGACCTTGTTAAGGTTGGCGAAGAGGTTGAGGTTTATGTCGTTCATGTCAGTGACAGAGACGGCGTAGTTACTCTCTCGAAGAAAAAAATTGATGCTGTAAAGGGTATGGAAGAACTGAAGACTGCGTTTGAGAACAATGAAATTCTCACAGGTCGCGTAATCGAGCTTGTTAAGGGCGGCGTTGTGTCTATAGTAAACTGCGTTCGCGTATTTATTCCTGCATCAGAGTGTGCAGAGAGATTCTTAGCTGATTTGGGCGTATTGCTCGGCACAGAACAGAGATTCAGAATTATCAAGATGGACGTTGACAGACGCGGCAGACAGAGAGTTGTCGGCTCGATTAAATCGGTTGCAAAGGAAGAGAGCGAAAAGGCTGCTGCTGAATTCTGGGCAAACGCAGAGGAAGGCAAGAAGTACACCGGTACTGTTAAGTCGCTCACGTCCTTCGGCGCATTTGTTGACCTGGGCGGCGTAGACGGTTTGATTCACATTTCCGAGCTTTCGCCGGTTAGAATCTCTCATCCGTCTGAGGCTGTTAAAGTCGGCGATCAGATTGATGTATATATCAAAGAACTCAACAAGGAAGAAAACAGAATTTCTCTCGTTAGAGAGCTCAAAGAGAAAAAGGCTGAAGAATTCTGGGCAAACGCAGAAATCGGTAAGCACTATGACGGCGTTGTTAAATCGCTCACATCTTTCGGTGCGTTTGTTGATCTCGGCGGCGTAGACGGCCTTGTTCACATCTCTGAGCTTTCATGGCAGAGAATCAAGCATCCGTCCGAGGTTGTAAAGGTTGGCGATACAATCAACGTTTACATCAAGGATATGAACAAGGAAACAGGCAAGATTTCACTTGGCTATAAGAAGGAAGAGGACAGCCCCTGGGTTAAGGGCACAGAGAATCTTCATGTCGGCGACACAATTAAGTGCAAAATCGTTCGCATTTTGCCCTTCGGTGCTTTTGCTGAGGTTGCTCCTTATGTTGACGGCCTGATTCACATTTCTCAGATTTCAAACGAGAGAATCGGAAAGCCGTCTGACGTTCTTGCTATCGGTGATGTTGTTGACGCAAAAATTGTCGAAATCAACAACGATACAAAGCAGATTGGTCTTTCGATGAAGGCTCTTATGAGCAATCCCGAAGAAGAGGCTGATGCTTCTGAGGACGAGCCCGTTTCTTACACCGAGGACAGCTCATTTACACTGGGCGACCTTATCGACACAGAGGAATAATTAATATGTAATGCCGATAAAAGGGGTTGCTGCAAAACGGAACAGATTAACTCGTTTGCAGCAGCTCCTTTTGGCAATTCCGCGCTGACAGATGAATTTGACTTAAGTGCGGATTTATCTATTGTTAATGTGAGGTTAGAAATAATGACTATTCAGGAATTTAAACAAAAAGCACGCGGTATGAAGATTGCGGTTGTGGGTGCGGGTGTAAGTAACCTTCCGCTTATTCGTATGCTGGCGGAGTGCGGTGCGGATATTTGTGTATATGATAAAAGAACCGCCGAAAAAATGGGAGAGGTATATGACGAGCTCTGCGGATTGGGAGTAGAAACGGTTCTCGGCGAGAATTATCTTGATAAGATTGCTGACGGAACCGAAATGGTATTCAAAACGCCGGGGGTGAGGTATGATGTTCCCGCGCTTGTTGAAGCGGAGAAGAATGGGGCGGTTATTTCATCGGAGATGGAACTTTTCTTTGAGACGTGTCCTTCAAAAATAATTGCTGTCACGGGAAGTGACGGAAAGACCACAACGACAAGCCTTATCTATGATATGCTGACCCGAGCGGGATATACCTGTCATCTCGGCGGAAATATAGGAAGGCCTCTCGTGGCTGAGGTTGAAAACATAAAGCCTTCGGATATTTCGGTTGTAGAGCTTTCAAGCTTTCAGCTTCATACTATGAAACGGAGTGCGGACATCGCCGTTGTGACGAATGTTACGCCGAATCACCTCGATTGGCACACTGATTTTAATGAGTATGTGGACGCAAAGCGTGCAGTGTTTAAGTATCAAAAGCCGGGCGGCAGGGTTGTGTTAAACTATGACAACGATATAACAAGAGGTTTCGGCGAAGGCAGAGACGGTGCGGTTTATTTCAGTTCTTCGAGGCTTCTTGATGACGGATATTCATTAAAGGACGGAAAGATTGTCAGAACCGAGGGCGGAAGAATCGAACGTGAGGTTTTAGACATTGATACCATTTACATTCCCGGTATGCACAATGTCGAAAATTATATGGCTGCGGCCGCTGCTGTTGAGGGGCTTGTTGAGGACGGAACTATCCGAAGAACAGCAACGGAGTTCAAAGGCGTTCCGCACAGAATCGAATTTGTACGCGAACTCGACGGGGTTAGCTACTATAATGACTCTATCGCGAGCAGTCCTGCCAGAACAACCGCCGGTCTTAAATCCTTCGGGGACAAGAAGGTCATTCTTATCGCCGGCGGCTATGACAAGAAGATTCCTTTCGACGATTTTGGTGCGGTTGTGAATGAGCACGTTAAAAAGCTGGTTCTTGTAGGCTTTACGTCGGAGAAAATTGAAGCGGCGGTAAAGAACGCCGGAAATTATAATAACCTGCCGATTTTCAGGTGTGATGAATTTAAGGCTGCTGTTGAGAAAGCACGCGAAATTGCACAGCCGGGGGACACAGTAATCCTTTCGCCCGCCTGCGCAAGCTTTGACCTGTTCAAAAATTTTGAGGATAGGGGAAACACCTTTAAGGATATAGTAAAGGCGTTTTAGCTGAGACGTATTACTCGGCTCTTCCTGCCTGCGGGAGGGTCGGGAATGTTTGGAACGCGGGCGGAAAGGCTGTGTGCAGATGTTTGTTTTTAGTATTGTCAGTATTATTTTTTCGGTGATTATAACGCTTGCGGCATACGGAATAAGTTCGTATAGCCTGTATTCGATTGCAAGGCGAAACGGCGTTAAGAATCCGTGGATTGCATTTGTGCCGATTCTGCACTATTACATTATCGGTTCAATATGTGAGGAATATCGGATTTATGGGTATACGGTTAAGAGATTGGATATAGTTATGCCGATAGTCTTGCTGATTCAGGTAATGGCGGCATACGTTCCGTCGTATATTGCATTTGTTCCGAGTCTTTTGGCGGGGATTTTGATTGCACTTGTTATGCATAAGTTCTTTTATTTGTTTGACCCGCAGCACGCGTTTTTGTTTGCGATAATCTGCCTGTTCGGCAGGCTGGCGACAGCGATTGTCCTGCTTCTCATTAAGGATTTGCCGATGCAGATGTCCGCAGGTGCGTATAGGTATCCGTTTGAAAGATAAAAAATGACCGCAACGCGGTCATTTTTTTATTTTGTTATCATTGTTCCTATACCGCTGTCGGTGAATATCTCAAGAAGCAGGCAGTGGGGGATTCTTCCGTCGATAATATGTACGGCGTTTACGCCTGCGTCAAGCGCTTCGAGACCGCCCTTGACCTTAGGAATCATTCCGCCGACTATCTTTTTATCGGCTATCATACGGTCGATTTCGGGTTTTGTTATCTGATAGATAATTTCCGGACTGTCAACCGATTCCTTTATTCCGTCAATATCGGTGAGAAGAACCAGCTTCTCTGCCTTTACTGCCGCGGCAACGGCACCGGCCACTGTGTCGGCGTTTATGTTATAGCTGTTTCCGTCATCATCAACGCCAATCGGCGCAACAACCGGGATATAGTCGCCGTTTGTCATTATATCAAGCACATTTTCGTTTATATGTACTATATCCCCGACATATCCTATATCTGTTTTCTTTCCGTCAACCTCGGTGTAATATTTTTTGCACTCAATCAGCTTGCCGTCTATGCCCGAGAGACCGATTCCCTTTCCGCCTTTTGTCCCGAGGAGAGAGACAATTTCCTTGTTTGTCTTGCCGATAAGAACCATACGTGCGACTTTCATTGTTTCTTCGTCGGTTACCCTCAGGCCGTTTATAAACTCGCTTTTTATATCAAACTGTTTAAGCGCTGCCGAAATATCCGGGCCGCCGCCGTGAACCACAATAGGATTGATTCCTATATATTTAAGAAGGGTTATGTCCTCCATAACCTTGTTTTTGAGTTCTTCGTTTATCATTGCATTACCGCCATATTTGATAACGACGGTTTTTCCGTAGAACTTTTGAATGTAAGGCAGGGCCTCAATGAGGATTTTTGCCTTGTCTATTATCGGTTTGATTTCAGGTTGATTCATTTTGAACGTCCTCCTTACAAGTTACAAATACATAGCGATGTTGCCAAGCCCTGTTCCTTCGGGCAGACCGCACATAATATTCATATTTTGAATTGCCTGTCCGGCCGCGCCTTTTATTAGGTTGTCGAGGCACGATATTATTACAGCGCGGTTCAGGCGCTCGTCAACAACGATGCCGATGCCGACACGGTTTGAGCCGGTGACGTGCTTAACCTCGGGGAGACTTCCCGCGTCATACACCGTGATGAACTGTTCATCCTTATAAAAGGCTTTATACAGAGCGACAAGCTCTTCGGTAGTTTTTTTCTCTCTAAGGTTTATGTAACAGGTCGCGAAGATTCCGCGCTTCATCGGCGCAAGGTGCGGTGTGAATGAAAGGATAATATCCTCGCCCGCGGCGTGTGAAAGCTCCTGTTCGATTTCCGAGGTGTGACGGTGCGTTGCTACCTTATACGCTTTCATGGTTTCGGTGCACTCGCAGAATAGGTTAGGAAGTTTAAGGCCCCTTCCGGCACCGGTAACGCCCGACTTAGCATCTATTATAATACTGCTGTTATCGGCATAGCCGGAATGAACTATGGGATACAGACCTGTGATTGAACAGGTGGTGTAACAACCGGGATTACCGATCAGGCGTGCGCCTTTAATTTTATCGCGATATAGCTCACAAAGCCCGTATACCGACTTTTCAAGAAGCTCGGGTGCGGAATGAGGCTGGCCGTACCATTTTTCGTATACGGCGGGGTCATCATAACGGAAGTCACCGGATAGGTCTACTATTTTAAGACCCTTGTCATAGAGCGAGGGAATAACCTCTTTTGACGCGCCATGCGGCAGGGCGGTGAAAACAACATCACAGTTTTCTGAAATATCATCAACATCAAGCGCAGAAAATTCCATATCACAGATACCTCGGAGATTGGGGTACAAATCCGAAATTTTAATGCCGACATTTGAATGTGACACAACTCTTGCTAATGTAACCCCACTGTGTCTGAGCAGAAGTCGGACCGTTTCGATTCCTGCATAACCGGTTGCTCCCAATACTCCAACTTTAATCATGAAAATCATCTCTCTTTATAAAAAATATCTACGATTCCCATTATACCCTATTCGTCAATATTTTTCAAGTAAAAAGGAAAAAAGAAATATTTTTGGTTATTTTTTCGGGGAAAAAATCGGGCAAATTAGTTCTTTATACATATTTACTAAAAAGAAAATTTTAAATTTGTGTAATTAGGCTCTAACATTTTCCGTGAAAATGTGTTACAATAAGTTATACAAATTAAGTCATATATTATTTGGTGTTAGATTTATATTAGGAGGTTTTTTTATATGGCAAGCTTAAGTCTGAAGCATATCACCAAGACATACTCGGGTGGCTTCACAGCTGTTACTGATTTTAATCTGGATATTGAGGATAAAGAATTTATAATTTTCGTTGGTCCGTCCGGCTGCGGTAAGTCGACAACATTGAGAATGATCGCCGGCCTGGAAGAAATTACTGAAGGTGAACTTTACATAGGCGACAAACTTATGAACGATGTTATCCCGAAGGACAGAGATATCGCGATGGTTTTCCAGAACTATGCACTTTATCCGCACATGACAGTGTTTGAGAATATGGCATTTGGCCTTAAACTCAGAAAGGTTCCTAAGGCTGAAATTAAAAAGAAGGTTACTGAGGCTGCTCAGATTCTCGGTATTGAACATCTTCTTGACAGAAAGCCGAAGGCTTTGTCAGGCGGTCAGAGACAGCGTGTTGCTCTTGGACGTGCTATCGTGCGTGAACCTAAGGTATTCCTTATGGATGAGCCGCTTTCAAACCTTGATGCTAAGCTGAGAGTTCAGATGAGAACCGAGATAGGTAAGCTTCATAAAAAGCTTCAGACAACATTTATATATGTAACCCATGACCAGACAGAGGCTATGACAATGGGTACAAGAATTGTTGTTATGAAGGATGGTATTATTCAGCAGGTGGATACACCTTCAAATCTTTATATGTATCCGTGTAATGTATTCGTTGCAGGTTTTATCGGAAGTCCTCAGATGAACTTCATCGATGTTACTGTTGACGTTAAAGAAGATGGTACTTATCTTACAAATAATCACTTTAAGATTAAGCTTCCTGACGGAAAGGGCAAGAAGGAAGAACTTCGTGCTTACAACGGCAAGCAGGTTATTATGGGTATCAGACCTGAGGATATTTATGATGATGAAGCATATATTTCGGCTGCTCCCGATTGTAACTTTGATGTTAAGATTGACCTCACAGAAATGATGGGTGCTGAGACATACCTGTACTTCAAGGTTGAGGATGTTAACTTCACCGCGAGAGTTAATCCGAGAACAACTTCAAAGCTTGGCCAGACGATTAAGGTTGCGCTTGATGCAAACAAGATTCATCTGTTTGATAAGGATACAGAAAACTGTATTATACATTAATCTGATTAAAAAGGTATAAGAATGGGGAATTTGCATTGATTGCGGATTCCCTGTTTTTGTTTAAAACGTTACAGAAAAATTACATTTAGCTTTAAATAAAATAAAATTTAAAAAATTTCGCAAAAACACTTGAAAAATTCTTGAATATATGGTACAATGGAGCGTACTGAGTGTTATATATCAAACAAGATTAATTAGAGCGAAAACAATGTATCGCAAGATACAAGGAGGAAGTAAAATGAAGTTAGGTTTAATTATTGTACATGTTATAATTGCAGTTGTGCTTGTTGTGGTTGTGCTTATGCAGCATGGTAAGCAACAAGGTCTCTCGGGTGCAATCGCAGGCGGCGCAGAAACATTCTTCGGTAAGAATAAGGGCAGGACAATAGATGCTATGCTTAAAAAGTTCACTGCGGTGGTTGCAGCACTTTTTGTTATAAGTTCAATCGTTCTTACAACCGTTTCGGTTAAGGAGTATAAGAATTCGGCAAATGATAGCAGTAACTCAACAGAGGCATCAGAGAGTGCTGATGGTCAGACTCAGGTTAAGCTTGATGAGCAGGGTAACTTGGTTGACGCAGATGGAAATATCGTTATGTCAGCCGATCAGGTTGCTCAGCAGCAGGCGGCAAGCCAGCAGGCTGGCGGCAACAATGCAAGTGCTGATAATAATGCTAATACTGACAATAATGCAAGTGCCGACAATAATGCGACAGAAAATCAGACACCCGCTGAGTAATAAAGTTTATTAAAAGGGCCGCAGGCTCTTCATAAAGCAAAAGCCTCCCTTTTGGGAGGTCTTTTGTTACTATGAATTGTTTTAAAGATTTGATAACTGCGAATTGAGGCGAGAATATGGGAATAACGCTGAAAAATATTATAGGACATTTTATGACTATTACGCGGCACAGGCATATGGTTATTGCGCATAGCGCAAAGGCAGGAATCTTGTGGCAAGGGTTGAGACATGACCTATCTAAGTATACATTAACCGAATTTTTGGGCGGAGCGAGGTATTATTGCGGCTATAAAAGTCCAAACGAGGAGGAACGCAGAAAATACGGATATTCGCCCGCGTGGCTGCATCACAAGGGCAGAAATAAACATCATTTTGAATACTGGACGGATTATGACACGGTTACACATAAAATTAAGCCGATTCCTATGCCAAAAAAGTATATTGCTGAAATGTTCTGCGACAGAGTTGCGGCAAGCAAGATATATCAGGGGGATAAATATACCGACCGACATCCGCTTGAATATTTTTTGAAATCAAAATCGACAAGGTTTATAGCGCCGGAAACTTCGGATGAGATTGAGAGATTGCTTCTTGTTTTAGCGGAAAAGGGCGAGGAGGCGGCATTTCACGAGGTGCGGAAAATGCTTGGGAAGAGATAGAAAAGGACGGGTCTGTGACCCGCCCTTTTTATTATGCTTCTTTAAGACCTATGATTTTATAGGTGCTTCCGCTTATATCAACGGTATACTTGTATCTTTCCGAAACATCTTTAACTGTTCCGTCGGGGTAGGTTACGCGAATGACTGAATCGCGTATGACGGTAACTTGGGTTGCCGAAGCGCGCGTTGCGCTATGGCAGTTTAAAGAAATTATCTCTTCGCTCGAGACAGAATCGTGAATGCTTTTGACGCTTTTGAGTTCCTGGTCTGCGGCGCTTCCCGAGAAGTATGCGGATACATAGTCATAATTACCTGTATTCACGCCGTTTACAAAGCATAGAATTGAGTCATGAACAAAGTTTTGTACAGCTGACGCATTATAATCATATACCTGCGGCCGAGTCGAGACAATATAGTTTCTTTTTATATAGCCGCGGCTTCCGTTATATGTCACCAGTGCAAAGTCTGAGTTTGTGTATTCAATCACATAAATTTCGCTTGCAAGCGGAACCTGTGTGATTTCGGGATAGCTTGCCGCGGGGCCGGTTCTTAGCGTAACACTGATATTACAGTTTCCCACAAACATTGTACGTTCAACCGAAACAGGCTGTTCGGCGGGTTTTTGCGGCTGTGTCTGTGGCTGCTGTGCGGGAGGTGTGTTTTCCTGCTGTGCCGGAACTTGTGCTTCGGTAGATACGGCCTGTTCGTTATGAGACTTTCCGGGTGAAATCACGTTTGTTGCAAATAAAATAATCGTGATTATGATTACCGCGGCAAGAACCGACATAACCGAAATCGCCACAATCAGGCCGGTATTACTCTTCCTTCTGTACATATTATTTCGGTCATACGGATTCGGGTTATAGTTTGGATTATAGTTTGGGTTGAAGCCTCCATTATAATTCGGATTATAGTTTTGACTTCCATCGCTGTAATTTTGATAATTATTGTTTTGCACAGGATTCTGATTGAAATTTCGCTCAAAGTCAGAGTTAAAATTTGGGTTATAGTTCTGAGTTGGGTTATTACTTTCCGTATATTCATCCGGCATATTGATGCGGGTGGTGTTATTTAATGTTTCATCAGTGCTGTCAAAGCCGGATTCACCAAAATCAGGGTTATTAGGGTTTTTGTTCATTATAGTTCCCTCCAAAAAATCTTATGTAGATATTATACACTATATGAGAGAATTTGTAAATAGAAGAGCAAATTTTTTATGAGTACAAATTGTTCCAAATGAACCGCATAAAAAACTTGCAATAATGATTTGTTTGTGTTATAATAATAGACTGAATGAAGAGACTTCGGAAAACCGAATGTGGGGTTAATGAGTATGTTAAAAAGTATGACAGGCTTCGGCAGAGCCGAGAAGCTGATTGAAGGTTATTTTGTAAATGTTCAGATTAAGTCGGTGAATCACAGGTATAGTGATATTACCGTAAAGGTGCCGAGATACTACACCTTTCTTGAGGATAAAATAAGGAAAGCGGCATCTGAATCAATATCAAGAGGCAAGGTTGAAATACTCGTCGGTATTGAGCGAAAGGATGCGGCTGATAAAAAGATTACTCTTAACCGCGCTGTTGCCGAAGAATATATAAATGCCCTGCACGAATTGACTGAGCTTGGGGTTACTGATGATTTATCTATATCAGCAATGTCGAGAATAAATGACATATTTGATGTCGAGTATAAAGAAATAGATGAAGAACAGATTGAAAAAATGGTTTTAAGCGTTTTTGATGAAGCTGTCAGCGGCTTTTTGAAAATGCGCGCTGATGAGGGAAAGCGTTTGGGCGAAAGCCTTAAAGGACACCTTGCGGCGCTTGTTTCCGAGGTAGAGGTTATAGAAAAACGCTCGCCTGAGTGTGTGACCGAGTATCGTGACAGACTTAAGCGAAAGCTTGAAGAGGTTTTGGCCGACCGCACGGCGGATGAATCGAGAATTATAACCGAGGCGGCGATATTTGCCGATAAAATTGCGGTTGATGAGGAAACGGTTCGGTTGAGAAGTCATGTATGTGCCTTTGAAAAGACTATGGGTGCAGATGAGCCGGTCGGGAAAAAGCTGGATTTCATTGTTCAGGAGATGAATCGCGAGGCAAACACCATCGGCTCAAAATGTAATGACGCAGAGGTCGCCGCTTATGTTGTTGAGCTTAAATCAATAATCGAGAAAATTCGCGAGCAGATTCAGAATATAGAATAAGAAAAATGAGGTGTGTTTAATGAAACTTATAAATGTTGGTTTCGGAAACATAGTTTCGGGAGACAGAGTTATTGCCATTGTCAGTCCGGACTCCGCGCCGATTAAAAGAATTGTGCAGGAGTCAAAGGAAAAGGGCCTGCTTATTGACGCAACCTGCGGAAGACGTACCCGTGCAGTCATTATAACCGACAGCGACCATGTTATTCTCTCTGCGATTCAGACAGAGACAATAGCCGGAAGGGCGGAACCTAAGGAAGATGACAGAGAGGAAGAGACCGAGAATGAAGGGTAGGCTTATTGTTATATCCGGACCGTCCGGTGTGGGAAAGGGTACACTTGTAAAGCGGCTTCTTCGCGAATGTGACCGTCTTAAGCTGTCTGTGTCGGCAACCACACGCAAGCCGCGGAGTGAGGACACCGAGGGCGTGACATATTTCTTTAAAACAAAGGATGAGTTCCGTTCGATGATTGAAAACAGTGCGTTTATGGAATGGGCAATATATAATGATAACTATTACGGCACACCCATTGCTCCGGTTAAGGAAAAGCTGGCGGAGGGATACGACGTTCTTCTTGAAATAGATGTTCAGGGTGCAATGAAGGTTATGGAGAGATGCCCTGACGGAATTTATATTTTTATTGCGCCGCCGAGCGTTGAAACTCTGAGGGAGAGGCTGACGTGCAGAGGTTCGGAAACGCCCGAACAGATTGATAAGAGGGTTGCCGCCGCCGAGGCGGAGCTTGAACTTCAAAACAAATACAGTTATGTTGTAGTAAATAATGTCTTGGACGATGCAGTCAGAGACGTGAAGAATATAATAGAAAGGAAAGATTCATTATGATGATATATCCACCCATTGCGGAGTTGGTAAAGAGAGCGGGAAGCCGTTATGCTTTGGTTATAGAGGCGGCTCAGCGCGCAAGACAGCTTTCACAGGGGGCAACACCGCTCTGTAAGGTTGATTCAAATAAGGAGGTTGCTATTGCCGCAAACGAAATATACGAAGGAAAAATCAGCGCGGTAATGCCGGACCAGATTTAGCCGCACAGCGAAAATAGCGGAGATGATTCAAATTTGCTTGACAATGCGGACGCCACTGAGGAAACAGAGGTTGCTTCGGATGCTACTGATGAATCGGTCGAGTAAGGCTTAGTCAGTTTAAATCGGGCTGCTGTGGAACGGGATGGAAGAAAAAGCCGGTGGCTTTTTTGAATGCCGTTTTGCGGCAGCCCGTTTTGCGAAAATATAACTGAGAGAAGGTGTAAATCATAATGATTGCGAGAGTGATGCTGACTAATGCGGGTTTTGCACTCAGCCGGGAATTTGACTATATTGTTCCCGAGCCGATGCAGGAGACGGCACAGCCGGGCGAGAGGGTGCTGGTTCCGTTCGGTGCGAGAAATAAGTCTGAAGAAGCTGTTATTGTTGCTCTGACAGATAAAAGTGATTATGATAAGCTTAAAACTATAAAAAAGTTTTTGGATAAAACGCCGATGTTCTCAAGGTCGCAGCTTGATTTATGCCGCTGGCTTCAGGAAAAATATCTATGCTCGTTTTCACAGGCTTATAAACAGATAAAGCCGCCGAGAGCGGGGGCAAAAATTCAGCAATGGCTTATTTCGGTCAGGGAGCCGATGAGTGAAGAAAAGCTTAGCCCAACGCAGGAAAAGCTTCTTAAAGCGTTATCAGAAAGAGATGGCACAGCGGAATATTCCGAAATTTCGGAGCAGGTAGGTGCAAGGGGACTTAAAAGCGCCGCCTATGCGCTTAAAGACATAGGAATAATCGATATTTGTGAGAATATAAAAGAAAATATAAGAGCGAAGTATATTCGTATGGCAAAGCTTGAGTGCAGTATAGATGACGGATATGAACTTGCGCAGGAGCTTTCGGAAAGACGCGCAAAAACTCAGGCGAATATGGTGTTGGCTTTATGCGACTGCGGAGATATGGCGTGTGCTGACTTGATTTCGGCCGTAAACGGGAGCTACAGCGCATTAAATTCGCTGTGCGAAAAAGGAATTGCTTCTATATATAAAGAACAGATTGTCAGAAAGGCATACGATGAAGAGAAATATGAGCGAACACAGGAGTATACTCCGACAGAAGAACAGAAACCGATTATTGAGTATATCAACGGGCGAATAGATGACGGAGTAAACGAAAAGATTCTGATACGCGGGGTTACGGGGAGCGGTAAGACAGAGGTGTTCCTCCAAGCGATAAAGCATTGTATCGACCTCGGGAAGCAGGCAATTATGCTTGTGCCCGAAATTTCGCTTACGCCGCAAATGGTGGAGAGGTTTGTCGGAAGATTTGGAAACTCGGTTGCGGTAATGCACAGCGGTCTTTCGCTCGGCGAACGTTTCGACCAATGGAATAAGATAAAAAACGGTGAAGTCAGCGTGGTCGTAGGCGCGAGGAGCGCTGTCTTTGCACCGTTTGAAAATATAGGAATAATAATTCTCGATGAACAGCACGAAACGAGCTACAAATCGGATATTGCGCCGAGGTATCACGCGGCGGAGGTGGCGGCTAAACGCGGCGAGGATTCGGGTGCCCCGGTTGTTCTTGCTTCCGCAACGCCGGATATTTCGACGTATTATAGGGCTCTTAACGGCGAGTATACTCTCTTTGAAATGTTTAACAGATACAACAAAAACGCTATGCCGAAGGCGAGGATTGTTGATATGCGAAGCGAACTTTTAGACTTGCATAACAATTCGGCCATAAGCATACGTCTTCAGGAGGAAATACGGTTAAACCTTGAAAGAGGCGAGAAAACGGTATTGTTCCTCAATCGGAGAGGGTATAATACCTTTGTTTCATGCCGCGAATGCGGATATGTGGTAGAATGTGAGAATTGCAGCATTGCGATGACTTACCACAAAAAGACGGATAAGCTTGTTTGTCATTATTGCGGACTGACAATCGACAATATAACGACTTGCCCCGAGTGTGGCTCAAAGTATATCAGATTTTTCGGCACGGGAACGCAAAGGATAGAGGATGAATTGAATAAATTATTTCCCTCGGCGAGAGTACTTCGTATGGATTATGATACCACATCGGGCAAGGGCGGACATGAGATGATTCTCAACAGGTTCAGAAACGGCGAGGCTGACATACTGCTCGGAACCCAGATGGTGACAAAAGGCCTTGACTTCCCCGATGTAACTTTGGTCGGGGTTCTCGCGGCGGATACAGCGCTTAATGTGGACGATTATCGGGCGAATGAAAAATGCTTTTCGCTTATTACCCAGGTATGCGGAAGAGCGGGAAGAGGCGACGTCGAGGGGAGAGCAATAATACAGACGTATCAGCCTCAGAACCGAACGATAAATCTTGCCAAGGAGCAGAACTATAAGGAATTTTATAAAAACGAGATACTGTATCGGATTCGGCTGCAATACCCGCCGTTTTGCGATTTTGTATATATACTTGTGTCGGGGGAGGACGAGGATGACGCAAATGCCGAAATTGTTAATATAGGCGATTTTCTGAAAGAGAATCAGAGTGAAAATATTCTGAAAATGATGGGGCCGGCACCTGCCGGAATTAAGAGAATTAAAAATATGTATAGATTTCGGATTATAATGAAGGTGCGGAAGGGAGAACTGATTCTGCCGATATTGCGACAGGTGTATGAGGCGCATGAGAATTCCGGAATAAAAAATATGCTTTCGATTGACATTAACCCGACAAATATGATATAGTAGAGGTAATAGGTTTTAAAGACACATAAATAAAAGCACACAGAGCATAGAAATATGGAAAGGAAGAGAGATAATGGCTGTAAGAAATATATTAAAACTCGGTATGGACGGTGACGAAATTCTTTCAAAGAAGTGCAGACCGGTTGGAAATATTACGGAGAGAATGGAAATTCTGCTGGAGGATTTGGCTGATACTCTGTATGAGTCGGGGGGTGTCGGACTTGCGGCTCCGCAGGTCGGTGTTCTCAGACGAATGGCGGTTATAGATGTAGGGGATGGTCTTATAGAATTGATTGACCCCGAGATAATAGCAACCGAGGGCGAACAGACAGGAACGGAAGGCTGTCTAAGCTATCCTGACCATTGGGGAATTGTTACACGACCGAATAAGGTCACCGTTCGGGCCATGAACGGCGAGGGAAGGATTCGGGAAATTACCGGCGAGGGGCTTCTTGCGAGAGCGTTCTGCCATGAGATAGACCACCTTGACGGACATATGTTCACCGAAAAGGTTACCGAGTGGATTGAGCCGGATGAAGAGGAAGAGGAGTAGTTAAAGGGTGTTGCGTATGCAACACCCTTTATTAGTATCCGAAGCTATCTGCAAATACGGATTTGTTGACCGATATTAAGTAGGTCGCTGCTTAAATTATTACATTCTTTTAAGGCATCAACCGTTGTATGATAACGTTTGGCAATATTCC
This sequence comes from uncultured Eubacteriales bacterium, assembly GCA_905201285.1. GTDB lineage: Bacteria > Bacillota > Clostridia > Monoglobales > Monoglobaceae > UMGS1820. The sequence continues at coordinate 32,787 of CAJKNM010000009.1, forward strand.
AAAGGGTATCGCCGCTTCTGACAAAATAGAATGTGATACAAGGCTTTTTCCCGGGGGAAGATTCCTCGGTTACTTCAATACCGATTACCGGAGAAATATTTTCTGTTATAAATGAACGTACGCTAAGGCCGAGTATAATTCGCAAGTCCACGCTGTTTGCGCCGTTCATCGTATAGCTGGTGTGCTCGATAAATACCTTTGCGTCACAGACCGAATTTTCAGACACTCCCGGGGCGGGCATACTATGTGAAAACTCCGATGTATCAGTAAAAGAACAAAGCGGCATCGAATCATCACGGGTCATATAGAGAATGGTGTTCTTTATGCTTCCGGTAACGGTAATCTCTCCGTTGCTGACGGTTATTCTGTCCACAGACGCAGAGGTTGATAAATCGCATATCTGAGCAATTTCGGGGAGTGCTTCGGGCAGGGTAACAGTTGATTTGTGAGTCATCTGAGATGTGGTGTTATCAACAAGCTGTTCGATAGCTGTCGGTTCGGTGGTCAAAGAGACGTTTCCGTCAAGTGAATACGCATCACATATAACATCAAATTCCTGGATTCTCATTCCGCGGATGAGTGTACCTAAACCCAAATCGATTCCGATTATTCTTGGTTCACCGTCAGAGTCGTCCCGAACCTCACAGTAAATGTCGGAGATACTATAGTCAATTTCACCCTCCATATCCTCCTCGGCACCGTCAACATCCAGAACCTCGCTGAACGGAAGCGTGTGTTCAAAGCTTTGAACAGAGCCGTCATCCGCAGAAATATAAAGCGTGCATATGCGGACCTGGCCCTTTGCCACCGCTTTGTTTTCCATTAGAGTAAACTCTGTTGACTCGGGGAAAACGGTGGTTTTCAGAAGCTCGCTTATGGATGGGCGGTCAGAGGATAACTCGAATTGTTCGCATATTACGATTCTGTTTTCCGAGCTGACGGTGGTGTTGCATACACGGATTTTTTTTGTGTTTACACAAATATTTTCGCCGGATGCAACCCCGGAGGCAAGCTCCGTTTCCCTGCAACGCGTAAGCTTGACGTTTGCGCCGACTGTACATCTTAAGCTGATTTTTCTGCTGTTAATCAGCGTGTAGTTAAAATTCTCGGGCTCAACTTCGACGCTGAGATTTTCGGTTCCGTCCGAATCGGCGGCGTCGACCGTATGATTAAATTCCTGCGTGGAAGAAAGACTTTTAACACTGCTGAAAACCTCTCCGTCAGGGGCATAAAGAACAGTCATATTGACGGTTCCCTGAATATATACTTTGCCCGAGCGAATGTTTTTTTCGGTTATTGTAACGTATCCGCTGACATCAAGAACCTTTAAAATATCGGGGTTTATATCCGGAACGATTACATCCGATTCGACTGTTGTGCGGTTATACTTCTGGCATATAACATCGCTTGTCTGTATTATTTCCTTTTTCAATGTGACTGACATTACGCTTACCTCGCTTTTACTATCATTTATGCTTTGCTAAAGTATATGACGGCTTCACGGGGAATATGACAAGTTTACAGCGTGTCTTTTATTTTGAGGTATAAATTGTATACTTCGCGCCGAGGCTGTTTAAGTTCGTCGGCAACACGCCGTGTCAGCTCCTTTGCCCGAAGATTCTCTGCGGAGTATTTGCGAAGGAGTTCCTCTGCCGAGGGTAAGGCATCGCGGTATTCTTCGATTAACCTTGCCTCGTCGGCACCTTTTATTATAAGTACAAATTCACCTTTCGGAGGTGTTTCTTCATAATAATGCACGGCGTCTTCAAGAGTGGTGCGGCGGTATTCTTCGAATCGCTTGGTAAGCTCACGGGCGAGCGTGATTTCGCGGTTGCCGAACACGCTCAGCATATCTTTAAGCGTTGCCTGAAGCTTATGCGGAGCCTCATAGAATATCAAGGTCCGCGTGTCATTCCTGACTGATTCAAGGTGGGTAATACGATTCTTTCGGTTTACGGTTAAAAAGCCCTCAAATGCAAACCTTCCCGTGGGCATACCGGAGGCGACAAGAGCTGTCGCAAAGGCGCATGGTCCGGGCAAGGCCTCAACCGGAATTGAATTGTCGATACAGAGCCTAACCAAATCCTCGCCCGGGTCTGAAATTCCGGGCATACCGGCATCGGTTATAACAGCAATTTTCTCACCGTTTAACAGCTTTTCCAAAAGATAGCTTCCTTTTTCGCGCTTGTTGTGCTCATAATAGCTGGTGGTGGGAACTTTTATGTCAAAGTGATTTAAAAGCTTTGCGCTGACTCTTGTATCCTCTGCCGCGATCAAATCAACGCTTTTAAGAACCTCAAGAGTTCGCATTGTTATATCTCCGAGATTGCCTATTGGTGTAGGGCATAAATATAATTTTCCGTTCATATTAATCCTTCTTTCAAAAAAATTTATATTACATATCCGCTTTTCGACCGTATATTCGGTTGATTTCATCAGAATAGATATTAGTATCTTTATAGACATAAAGAGGCGGGTCTAAAAATAATTTGGGTCGCCCGCAGTAGGCTCCCTCCACAAGAATCATTGTTGCGGTTTTGCCCGATGAAGGGTGGACAAATCTAAGCCGCTTCGGCTCAATTTTATACTTTCTCATAAGGCAGAGAATGTCAGCGAGCCTTTCCGGACGGTGAACCATACATAGCTTCCCGAGGGGCTTTAATAATATAGAAGAAACTCGAATTATGTCCTCTAAATTACATAGAATTTCATGCCGCGCAAGCGTAGCTGAATCGCTTTTGTTTGTTAATCCGCCGCCGTTTTCCTTATAAGGCGGATTGCAAGTTATATTATTGAAGAAACGCTTCCCGAAGATGGTCTCAGAGTCTTTTAAATCACCGCTGATAATCTCGATTTTGCTATCTAATTTGTTAAGAAAAACAGACCTTTTTGCCATTTCGGCTACCTCATTTTGAATCTCAATCCCGTAAATTTTATCAGCATTGCTCTTCTGCGAAAGCAGGAGAGGAACAATTCCGTTACCAGTACATAAATCCAAAACCCTTGCGTCCTTTTTTATCGATTTTGAAGCATAATCGGCAAGTAAAACTGCATCCGTACCGAAACAAAACCAGCTTGGATTTTGAATTATTTTTACGCCGCCGAGTTGTAAATCGTCCAGCCGTTCATACGGAAAAAGAAAATCTTGTCCCATAGTAAATTCCTCCAAATATTTAAAAACTAATACAAATATCGAAAAAAATCGCATCTGTTTGTGCAAAACGCACAAAAGAAAAATGCTGAAAAGTGATTTTCGAAAATGCTTAAAAAAATCCGCATATAATCGGCATTTGAACAGATGTAATAAATTTACATTACAAAATTGTTACAAAGTTCTGAAACGATTTTTTCGTCATATAATAGTATAACAGATAATTTTGTTTAGCACAATAACTAAAATTTCAGTAAAAAATTCCCAATAAGGAGCATTTAGGATGAAATGGGGTGAAAACAGGACCTATCGGGTAGAAAATCAATTCCAACTAAATTTTATCAAAAATAGCATTAGATAAACCAAAGTCAGCCAAAATTTCAGATTTGACGTTTTAAAAAAAACCAGATATAATGACAGTGTAGTACGGCAAACCATTATTTTCCAGAGCAAAACAAAAATAATGGCGGAAAAATATTACGAGGTGATTCGATGTTAGAAAAACTGAAAGGCAAACTGTCCGTTCCGATCAAGAAGGCAAATAAGAAAGTTGCCCTGATTGTTTCGGCGGCGATTGTAACCGTTACCTGTTGCAGTTTTGCATATGCTGCACCAAATAATGTTACAATTACGGATACGGAGAGTGCTCCCGTTCAGATTAAGACAACAGACACAAAGGTTGGAAAGATTCTTTCCAAGCAAGGCATTATTTTGAACGAGGGTGACCGCGTGAACTATGCGCTAAACGATGAGGTTGGCGATAATGCGGTCATAAGTATAGTCAGAGCGATTAACGTAAATATTGTATACCTGGGTGAAACAAGAACTTGCGTTACAGAGGAAACAAGCGTTGCGGAGATTCTTGCGGAGCAGGGCATAGCGGTAAACAGTGATTATGAGATTTATCCGCCGCTGTCATCAAATGTTTCGGACGGCGATACAATTACAGTTGTTGCTCACGATAAGCATAACATAACCGTTCAGGAGGAAGTGGCTTATTCGACAACTGAGGTTGAGGATTCGTCTCTCGCTCCGGGGGAAAGAGTTGTTGTGCAGGAGGGCAAGAACGGAATAAACGAGTATGTTTATGAGATTAACTATCAAGACGGTGTTGAGGTAGAAAGAAATCTTGTCAGCGAAAATACTCTTTCCGAACCCGTAGAGGAGATAGTGAACTACGGTCCCGAGAGCGTATGGCAGCTCGGTGTTATTCCGGCAAGCGCACCGACTAATTATAAGAGTGTTGAAGTATTTACCGCTACGGCGTACGATGCTTCGCCCATGGATAACGGTAAGTGGGCAGGTAAGACATCAACCGGTATGCCGCTCACATACGGCGTAATCGCGGTTGACCCGAGTGTTATTCCTTACGGAACAAAGATGTATATAGAGTCCGTTGACGGAAGCTATGTATACGGCTATGCTATCGCAGGAGACTGCGGCGGCGCGATTAAAGGCAAGAAGGTTGACTTATTTTTCTCATCAAGAAGTATGTGCTACGAATTCGGCAGACGCCCTGTCAGAATTTACTTCCTTGACTGATGAAAGCGAGGGACTGCGGTCGAATTGACCGCAGTCTTTTTTTGCATTATACAGAGCCGATACGGAGGGTGTACAATACCCGTATGAGGTGAATTTTAAGTTTTAAAATAAAAATTTTAAAAAATTTAAAAAAAGTTCTTGACAAAGCCGGGTAATCGTGCTATAATGGACAAGTTCCCAAACGAAGGAATTAAGATAATCGGGAGATTAAAAAACTTAATTTTCGAAAAGGGAGCTATCACGACAAGAACTGATAAAATTTTTAAAAAAGATGAAAAAAGTTCTTGACAAGAGAGAGAAAACGTGATATAATAAATAAGCTGTCGC
>CAJKNM010000010.1 GCA_905201285.1 uncultured Eubacteriales bacterium
TAACGGTGGCAATTAAGCCTATGCATCTGTCTGCATTAGTCGGCTCAACCTTAACGGTAAGCTTCTTTTTAACAATCGGCCTTGTTATCAGCAGCATTAAAACAGATGTTACGATAAAAACAATTATCTGCACATAAAGTTTTGCACCCAAAAGGCTTGAAACAAGCGCGGCACACGAACCGATTACAAACCAAACAGATACAAGCTGAACTGTTACCGCTTCAAGCACACCGAAGATTATTGCGGCACAAATCCAGACTATATACATTTTTTCAAAACTCATTATACCACCTCCGTTTTTAATTAACACATAAAATGCATTTCCATATGTTGTGCTTATTATACCATATTTCTGTGCTTTGTGAAGACAGGATCTGTGCTTTCCTTCTTTCTGTGCATTTGCACATACCGCTTTTGGCACAAGTTTTCCGATATATCCGGTGTTTTATGCTCTATTTTTCATTTTCAAAGGTAATATGTGACGACGGAATCGAAAAGGCAAAAAAGTTTTCTGAACAGAGCGTGTGGGACGTTGAACAAAAGCTCGGCAGAATAGAAAATCTTATAGATGAGTCGATAAGCAAATATATTTTTTTAAAGACAAGTTCATCAGAGGGCAGCTATTACGGTATAAGCTACTTGCTTTCGGACATCAGAAAGGCGTATTATGTGGCAACCGACTATGAGCTTAATACTTTTACATATTTGGACGGAAGAGTAGATATTTACTACGGTGATTCGGGAAGGTCGGCAGATTTAGGAAGATTTATTTCCGAAAGATATGATGATATTTTAAAAAGTCTTGCTCAAAACGGAGTATACTATACCTGTATGGATGATGAAATTTTTTGTATTAAGCAAACACCTCTTCAGAATGAGGGGTGTTTGCTTGGCGTTCAAATTCCGTCAAGGCTTTTCACCAAATCAATATATAATTCAAAGAATATCTTTTTAAAAGCGGTTAATATTTTTATCTCATTTAATGACGGCGAAATTATGCAGATAGATATGGGAAATAAATTGTTTTCAAACACTAAAACCGCCGAAAAATATATTACATCCGGTTTTGAAACATACGATAATAAAGGAATCATCATCACGGGAAAGAATATTAAGAATAATAATTATACAATAATTGCCATACAGAACACTGATTTTGTAACCGAAATAAAGACTAAGATAATACTGCTTTTATTGATTGCGTTTTTGATTATATTTTTTGTATGCGTCATTCTTTTCAGAAGAATAGTTTCAAATATTATAAGTCCTATGGATGACTTGTATATGCAGATGAATAATTACGGAAAAATAGGAGGCGAGCGTAATGTTTGATATTATGATAGTCGATGACGATGAAATATTATTGTACGGACTTGAAAAAACAATCGACTGGGCGGCTATGGATTGCAGAATTGCTGCAAAGTGTACGGATTCCGACGAGGCGATTGAGAAATTCAAAAAAATCAGACCCAGAATAATAATAACGGACATTTGTATGCCGGGGGATAACGGGTTTTCATTGATTGAAAGCGTACAAAAAATAGACGGCGATGTACAGTTTATAATTCTTTCGGGATACCCGAACTTTGATTTTGCCAAAAGTGCAATCGAAAAGAATGTCGGGTCGTTTCTGCTCAAGCCGACTAACACAAACGATGTTATTGAAGCGGTCGAAAAAGCAAAGGAAAAGTTAAACCGTCAAAAATCTGTCAATACGCTGCTTAGAAACGAGGCGTTAATTAATGTTCTCGAGGGTGATTCCAATATAAATGATTTCCTGAAAGCGGTATCATCATCGGCTGTAGGAATCAAGGATAATTACACCGTTGCGGTTCTTGCAATCGATAATTATAACGGAATCTCCGACAAGAAAAAAGTGTCTGCATCGCTTGCCGAGATTACCGAGCGAAGCGTCAGTATGAGCCGAAATTATATTCTCCAGTGCAAAATAGAGAAATCAAAAATATTTCTTTTGATTTTTCTTAAAGAAATTCACAGTAATATATCATTTTTTGATTTGCTGAAAAATATTCAGCTGTTGTTTCTTCAAACGACAGAACAAACCTTAACCATAGGCGTAAGCGGAATATATAAGAATCTGAATATGCTTCATCGGGCGTGGGAGGCGGCTGAAAAGGCCGTCGGACAGAGGGCACTTCTCGGAAACGGAAGAATAATCGATTATACGCGAATTGACAATACCGGTATGGGTCAGCCGCAGTTCACGGTTGAAGAAATGCACGAGGTAATTCTTTCTATAAAGAAAATGAATAAAAAAGCGGCGCTTGACATAGTAGACGATTATTTCGAAAAGGTTAATTGTGCAAAGTACCTTGAGGTTGATGATGTTCGAAACAATATAGAAGAGCTTGCTATTTTGATAATACACAATTGTGTGAAAAACCAGGCCGAGATGGAAAAGTTGTTCGGCAGGATAGTGAAGCCTGTGGTCGAAATTGAAAATATTGAATTGGTTTCCGAAATTCAAAAATGGATTGCCGAAATTATTTCGACTATTATAGACGAGCCTCAGACTATGATAACGGGTATAAATAAGCCGCTTGTTCAGGACACTGTTTTATATATAATGAAGCATTATGAAGAACAGCTGACAATAGAAAATGTTGCAGAGAGTATGTTTGTAAGTGTCAGGCATCTTTCGCGGCAATTTAAGCTTGAAACAGGAAAGACCTTTGTGGAATACCTGACCGACTACAGAATACAGATTGCGATGGAGCTTTTGAAGAACAGTACCCAAAAGGTATATGAAATCAGCCAGGAGGTTGGCTATAAGAGCCTTAAATATTTTTGTAAAATATTTAAAGAACGAACCGGCTTGACACCGCTGGAGTATCGGAACAGCGTAGACATACAATAGATAAACAACAGACATAGATATACAATAGTATAAACAGGAGCAGATACTATGAAATTCTTAAAGAAGATTTCAATACGAATACAGTTTTTGTGTTTTATTTTGCTGTTCACATTGCTGCCTACGCTGATTGTTTCGTTTATAATCAACCGATATTGCATCGAGGTCACAGATAAGACGGCGGAACAATATATCGAGGCTGTTTATAAAAAGATGGATAATAATATATCCGAATATTTGTTTTATATAAAGACTATAAGCAATCAGATACTTTCGCTGAATCCGCTTTATAATACGCTGACGGATGATAATAAGTCATTTAATGAGAAAAATGACTTTTTAAATGAAGCTATGGGGGTACTTCTTTCAGAGAGTAACTCTGAAAATAACGGGATTTATGCGGCTGAGATTATCACGGGCGGGGAAAGATTTTGTTATCCAAAGAACAAAACCGAAAGCAAATATACACCGTCTGAGGAGTTTTTGAAGAAGTGCAATCGTACGGATATAACAGTTGACAAAAACATAGTATCAACAGATGACGGAAACTTTCTGGTGCTCGGGCAGAGAATGTATAATTTCTATAGCGGTGCGGATATAGGCTGGCTTATTCTGTATGTCAACGAAGAGGAAATGTGGCAGAATTATAAGGATATTATCCTCGAGGACAGCTCGGTATATATGACGATTGATGACTATGTTATATCTCATTCGGACAAGAGTATGCTCGGTTATAAGGTTATGTTTCCCAATATGAGCAATATGGATGTATATTCATATGATGTACATAAATCGGACAATCTGTTTCTGATAAAGAATGAAATCAGTTCAAACCTAATGGCACCGAGACCACAGATTGTTCAAGTGCTTTCTGTCAGTAATGTATTTAAGTCAACACAGCGTATCAGAAAAAACATTTTAGAAATAGCACTTTTCGGAATAATTCTGTCTATTCTCTTATCGGTGTTTATTCCGAACAAGCTTCTCCGCGGACTTGTCGTGCTGAAGAAACGAATACTTATGTATATGTCGGGAGTGCTGTCCGGAACACCCGAGTTGTTTCACAATGAGGTTGCTGTTTTAGAGGATAGCTTCTATAAGATGATAGAACAGATTGAGAAGCTGAGCGAGAGAAATAAGGCTGAAATGAAGCAGAAAAAGGACGCTGAGCTAAGAGCACTCAGCTCGCAGATAAACCCGCATTTTATTTACAACGCCTTGGATACGGCGGTATGGACAATCAAGCTGGGAAACCCCGAGGATGCGGAAAAGATACTCCGCGCTCTCGGAATGTATTACAGAATCGGCTTGCACAAGGGTTCGCTGTTTATCAGCGTAAGAGAAGAGCTTGAGCACGTAAAAATGTATATCGAAATAGAAGCGATGAGACATATGTCAAGAAAGTTTTCGATAGAATATGACGTCCCGCCGGATATTCTGGATTATTATATATTAAAGATTGTGCTTCAGCCTTTGGTAGAAAACTGTATAAAGCACGGATTTAAAGGAATTAAAAGCGGCGGGATTATCCGGATTCGCGGAAGAATGAACGAGAATAAGGATATTGTTTTTACGGTGGAGGACAACGGCACAGGCTGTAGGCAAACACCTCTTGAAATTAAAAAGGATAAAAAAGATATGGCGGGGTACGGAATTAAAAATATAAACGAAAGGCTTATTCTGGAATACGGCGAGGATTATGCGCTGAAGTTTTCCGAAAGTGAGCTTGGCGGTCTGTGCGTGACGGTAAAGTTGAAGCCGTTTACTGAATTACCGTAAGAGATTAAGAAAATATTTATTAAGAGAATATTGGAAAACCGGGAATTTATTCAAAGGTTTTCCAATTCCTTTTTATATGCTGAAAATATGTCATAATTGTAGAATAAATGGCAGGATTGTGCCCTTGTTTATTTATGATGAAATAAGATATAATTATAGTATAAATTAAACAATAAATTAAGGAGTTGAAAAGTATGAAAAAGGCATTGTGCATAACGCTTGCGGCGATAATAGGCTGTTCGGTGTTTGCCGGATGTAATTCAACAAAGAAATCGGCAGATGCCGAAAACGGGGATAAGATTAATCTTCCGATAGGTGCATGGGTGCGAAAGGACGAAAACCCAACGGCTTATGAACAGTCGCTTAAAAATGTCGAGGAGTTCGAGAAGCAGAATCCTCAGTATAAGATAGAACCGGTTGAGTGGTCTTATGACTTATCAACGTTTTTGCCAAAGGCGGCGGCGGGTGAGCTTCCTATCTGTTACGATGTGGCGTTTACCGAGGTTAAGAGGATTGTCAGCTCGGGTTATGCCGCAGATGTGACCAAGTATCTTAAGGAATACGGGTATGAAGACAGTATTAAAAAAGAAGTGTGGGACTTGCTTACATATGACGGAAAGAGGTCATTCTTCCCGACCCGTACATATATAGAATCGCTGTTTATAAACAAAAACCTCTTTAAACAGGCGGGACTTGTGAATGAGGACGGAAGCGTGAAGATTCCTCAGACCTATGATGAAATGATTGAGTATGCGGGAATAATCAAACAAAAGACCGGAAAGTACGGATATGCGATTCCCACCACAAACCGTGAAGGCGGCTGGGCTTTTATGAACATCGCATGGTCATACGGAACAGAGTTTATGAAACAGGATGAGAACGGAAAGTGGAAGGCGACGTTTGACTCACCCGAGTGTGCCGAGGCGCTTAATGTTTTAAAGCGTGCGAGATTTGAATATGATGCCGTTCCGCCTAATGTTTTGTTGAATCCGTCGGAGCTCGGTAAGTTATTCGCCAGCGATCAGCTTGCTATGTATATAATTCCGCCCCCACAGAACAACCTCTTTAAAACCTATGGTATGAACCCCGATGATATAGTTATCGCAAAGACTCCGGCCGGAAGCAAGAGCAGAAGTACCCTGCTCGGCGGTGCGCTTTTGGCGTTTGCCTCGGGATATACCGATGAGCAGTATGAAGGGACGTTTAAGTGGCAGGAGTTTATAGGAAACGGTCCGAAGCTTAAGGAAGGAAGCGAAGAGAAGCTTGAACAGGGTTATCAGACACAGAAGAATGATAACAAGATGGTCGGCGTTCCGCAGTTTACATTCTGGAAGGATGATTTAGAGCGCATAAAGAAGGACAGAGAGCTTCAGCAAAAATATGCGACAGTTAATCTTGATAATGTAAAGGATTTTGCTGATACCGAGGTGGTTACCATCAAACCCGAAGAGCCGACAAATTGTCAGCAGTTATATGAGGTTCTTGACACGTGTATACAAAAGGCATACGAATCAAAGGATTCTGATATAAACAAAATCCTTAAAGAGAGCTGTGACTTCTTCCAGAGAAACTATCTGGATAAGTCAAATTGATGTCGGCTGCATATTGATTTAAATAACGCGGCGGCCGTATTAACCGCCGCGTTATGTATTTTATGAATGTTTGAAACGGAGGAAACAAAAATGAATAAGAAGGGTTCGGGGGTACAGAGAGTTTCTGCCGCGGAACTGAGACGGCATAAATTAAGACAGAAATTTTTGTTAAATACGGGTGCCTGGATGCTTATGGTTCCGTCTCTTTTGGCGATGATTATATTTTGCATTCGCCCGCTTGGAATGGGTATCGTATATTCTATGTATGAGATGCACGGATTTGAGCCGATAAAGTTTATAGGCCTTGAGAATTTTAAAAGTGTTATAGGTGACCTGCTTTTTAACAAAGCTATTTTAAATACTCTTAAATATGTGTTCTGGTCACTTTTGATTGGGTTTATTCCGCCTGTATTCCTTGCGATATTATTAAATGAGATTCCTGTATTTAAAGGCGGATTCAGATTTCTGACGTACTTTCCGGCAATCGTTCCCGGAATGGTTGCGTCAATGCTGTTTGTGTTTTTGTATTACCCGAACAGCAGCGGACTTTTAAATATGCTTCTCGGAATTTTCGGGACAGAGCCGCAGATTTGGCTTGATAACAAAAATCTGACCATAATGCTGATAGTTGTTTCGGCATCGTGGACGGGAATAGGCGGAACGGCGCTCTATTACCTCGCCGCGCTTCAAGGCCTCAACCGCGAGCTTTATGAAGCGGCGATGATAGACGGAGCGGGAATTTTCACCCGATTAAGAAAGATAATGCTTCCGCAGCTTGTGCCGATTTTAATGCTGTTTTTGGTAAGACAGATGATTGCTCTTTTTGGAATAATGCAAGAGCCTCTTGTTATGACGGGCGGCGGACCTGACAATTCTTCGATTTCGCTTGCGCTTTTATCATATCAGTATACGTTTACATACGGATATGCCGATAAGGGTATGGCTCTCGGAGTTATTCAGTTTGGGCTCAGCCTGATACTTACCGTTTTTTATGTATTCTTAGACAGAAAATTTAACGAGGAATGAGGGAGAGAATATGAATATTATAAAAGAAAAAAATATGACCGGTGTGGTTGGTTATACCGAATTAAAAAAGCCATCGGTAAGAATATTTCACTTAGCGATTGGGCTTATACTGATATTACATATTGTGGTGTTTTTACTGCCATTACTGTGGCTTATTCTGTCCGCATTTAAAAGCACAAAGGAATTTTTACAGATTCCGCCGACGCTTTGGCCCGAAAAGTTTCACTGGGAATACATACCCAAGGTCTGGAACCGCTGTAAGTTCGGACGCGCTTATATAAACACGGCGTTACTCGCGGCGGGAAGCTGTTTCTTTAATATAACGTTTAACGGCCTTACCGGGTATGTTTTATCAAGGCTGAAGCCTAAAGGCTCGGCAATCGTAAACACAATCATATTCTGGATGCTGCTTCTTCCGAGCGGAATGAGTACAGTACCTCTTTATATGACCTTTACCAATTTCCCGATTCTGCATATTTCACTTAATAATACCTTCTGGCCGTTTTGGCTTCCGGCAATGTTTAACTGTTTTAATATATTATTGTTTAAAAGCTTTTTTAATGGTATATCAACAACGTATCTCGAAGCGGCAAGAATTGACGGCTGTGGAAATTTAAGAGCATTCATAAAGATAATTCTTCCGCTCAGCAAGCCTATCGTCATAACACAGATTGTTTTCGGAATAAACGGAAGTATGAATAACTTTTTCTTCCCGCTGCTGCTCCTTACGCGGGATGAGTTAAAACCTATCGCACTTAAGCTTTATGCACTGAAGGGCCAGCTGGTCGAAAATGAATACTTGCTTGCTCTTTTAATTGTTACGGCTATTGCATCGGTTATATTCCTGGTTTTCCAGAAGTACATTATGCAGGGTATGAATTTAGGAGGTATTAAGGAATGAGAAAAAGGTTTTTAGCTAAGCTTATTAGTTTCACAATGGCCATTGTACTTATGTTTCCGGCTGTCAATACCTCTGCCGCTCAAAGCTCCGAAGCTAAGACAAACGGAAATGAGAAATTCGTATTTAACGTCGGGGCAAAAAGTGAAAGAGGTCTAAGCGGATTTTTTCCTTTAGGCGTAAACGTATCGCCGAAAAGTGTGCAGGGAAAGCAGGCATACACCCTTGAGGCAAAAGGGGATACAAATAAAAAGACCGTTTATTTTTCGGTGGATAATACGAAGCTGACTCAGGATATTATGAACGGAAGAGGCGTAGAAGTCACCGTTGAGTATCTGGATAACGGAAGTGGAATTTTTTCACTTGTTTATGATGATATATATGATGAAATACAGGATACCAAATATGAGTGGACAGAAATAGTCAGAAATCATGCGAGAAACTGGACGGATGTTGACGGAAAGTACGCAGGCGCCGTATATCTTAATGATACAAAGGTATGGAAGACACATACCTTTTATATCCGCGATGCAAGATTTTTAAAACGCCTGCCTAACAGGTCCGACTTTTATATTTCGCTTAATAACAAGTTTAGCGGAAATTCAGAAGGTGATGTATCCATAGCCTCGGTGTCAATAAAGGCTATGGATACCAAAAGTCCGGCGAGGATATGGTCAAGCACAGACAGCGTGGGAAGTATATTTTTTGCTGACGCTGACGTGAGCTTTAATACTGATATAATCAGCACGGTTAATTACGATTTTGAAGGTGAGGCTGTTTATTCCGCGATTAACATAAACGATGTAGGAACGAGATATGATAAGACAATAGAACCGATGCGTCTTGAGCGTGACGGCACGCTCGATTCGAGCCTTATTCTTGAACAAAAGCGTGAGCATATCAGTTTAAAAGCGGGAGAAACCATAAATAAAACCGTTAAATTCGATAACGTAAAGAATTTTGGGTGCATGACATACAGGGTTGAGCTTATAGATGATAAAAACGGGTTGTACACCGTGTATGACAAGCCGTTTTCGAGAGTGGTGAGAACAAAGGACGAGCCGCTTAATCAAAATCTCGGAATATCGATGCACTATTTTAATAACAGAGCCACGGTGAACGCATATGCCGATACCGGATTTGACCTTCTTGAAAGAATGGGTATAAGCTGGATAAGAGGTAATGTCAACTGGCCTAATATTGAAACAAAAAGACATAATTATGCGCTTGATAAGGGAACCGAAAGCTTCTTTAAGCGTAATATGGAAAAATACGGCGGAAAGTTTCATATGTATCCGATATTGGGTGACAATAACAGCTTGTTGGGTGACGGGAAGGAATATACATATGAGAACTTCGGAAGTAAAAAGGCAACAGATGCCTTCGGTGAATTTGCTGAGGCTTGTGCAGAGCTTATGAAGCCATACGGCGTCGATACGATCGAAATAATAAATGAGCCGAATCTTTCAAAGGTTTTAAAGCCCGATATATACGCGGGTGTTCTTGAGTCGGTTTACAGAATAGTTAAAGAGGACTATCCAAACGTTAAAATCGCGGGACCTACTGTAGCTGAAATACCGGTGACAAGCGAAACGGATTATATACCTGAGCTGTTTAAAAAGGGCGGATTAAAGAATATCGATATAGTTTCGGTACATCCGTATAACTGGAGGTTTGCCCCTGAGTTCGCCGGAAATATAGAGAAAATTAATAAGCTCAGAGAGCTTTGTAGGGAGTACGGAAAGCCGAACGTTCCTATATGGGCAACCGAAACAGGCTATCCGACCGCAACGAAAAATCAGCAAATCAGAGAGGCAGGAAACGATACCGGCGTACTCGCTC
Source organism: uncultured Eubacteriales bacterium (assembly GCA_905201285.1). Taxonomy (GTDB): domain Bacteria; phylum Bacillota; class Clostridia; order Monoglobales; family Monoglobaceae; genus UMGS1820. The sequence goes on from CAJKNM010000010.1 coordinate 10,013, forward strand.
AGGCGCAGTGGATGTCGAGATCGATTATTATCAATATTAGTGAGCATATATTGGATAAAATATTTTTATACACATTACACGATGGTGCCGACCCTACAAATACTGAGGCGAGATTTGGTATTTGCACGGGCTTTGAATCATACTACGAGCCATTTACGGCAAAGCCGGCGCTTGTTGCGGTATCTAACGCGAGTCATATGATGAATGAGGCAGAGTGTACCGATAAAATAATAGCCGATGAAAGAGCGTCATCCGTATACCGCTACAGCCGTAAGGGAAAGGATGATATGATTGCACTCTGGACATCAAAGGACAGAGAAGAGCTCTCGCTTTCACTCGGCGCGAAGGAGATTACCGTAACGGATATGTACGGAAACGAGGAAAAAAGGTATTCGCCCGACGGTGTATATGACTTTATGTTAAGCGGAGACGTTATGTATCTGACAGGAAAGTTCACAGATTTTAAAAAGGTTGAACCGAGAATCAAAAATGACAATAGTATTTTAAGTGCTGTGCCGGGTGATACATACGAATTTAGCCTTAACAATAATACGGGTCTGCCGCTTACAGTTAAGGCACAGGGCGGAGCGGGAACGGAAATCACAGCCGCACCTGTCTTTAGCGAGAACAATAAGGCTGTCGGAGCTTTCAAACTTAAAACATCGGCGGAAAGTGAAATAAAGCTCTCTTTCTATAACGGAGATAAGCTGTATGCAGCCGAAAGCTATAAGGTTGTTCCTGCTGACAGGGTTGAATTTGAGGTCGAGAATGTCGAAGCGTACAACGAGAACACATTAAACAGATGGTATGTGAGTGTGTTGATTTCAAATAAGGGTAACGAACGTCCGGTCGGCGGATATATAAAGCTCCAGTCGCCGGCGAATATCGCCGGAGGAATTTCATCCATACCGGTGGGCGAAATTCTGCCCGGAAAGCAGAGAAGAGTTATTTTTTACCTGCCCGAGATGAATAAAAAGTATAAAGACGCCCTGGTCGGAATTTTCTATATGAATGACGGAAGTGAGCAGTATATGTCGGTTGATATTGATTTTACCATTGCGAAATATACAGACAATCCGCCTATAATTGACGGGGTAATAGAAAACGGCGAATGGACAAAGGGTGCATGGATATTTATGGATAAGGCGACGCAAATCCGTCAGATAAAGGACTGGAAGGGAACGGAGGATTTAAGCGGAAGAGTAAACATAATGTGGGATAACGAAAATCTTTATCTTGCCACAGTGGTGACTGATGATGTGCTTGATACTTCGTGGACTGACCCGTCGGGGGCGTGGCGAAATGACAGCCTTCAGATTGCGCTGAAGTGTGATATGAACTCTGAGGCGTATGCTTTTAACGAGATGTGCCTCGCTATGATTAACGGTGAAAGCTTAATATACAGGCATAAGGCAGAGGGAACGGCTCAGGTCGGTCTTGTTACAAACTTTAAAGGCAAGATAGTCAGAGATGAGGATCAAAAGACCACGACGTATGAGTTTGCTATTCCATGGTCAGAACTTGTCAAGGAGGGCTTTAAGGTTAAGCCGGGTATAAGTATTGCCTTCTCTATGCTGATTAACGATAATGACGGTTCGGGCCGCCGCGGCTGGATTGAACTCACGCCGGGTATAGGATATGAGAAGGATCCGCGAATGTTTACAAAAATTACGCTTATGAAATAATTTAAAAATGAGGTGGATTTATGAAAATGCGAAAAATTTTTTTGGCTTGTCTTTCGGCTTTTGTTATAGCTATGAGTGTTTCCACGGTCAGTGTATTTGCCGACGCTCATTATTATCAGAATGATTTTGAAAGTAAATCGTCCGATAATTTTGACAAGTACAGAGTACAGCTTGATGACGGGAACTGGGTTGCACAAGGATTAAGTCAGCATATAAAAATGTTTGAAAAAAATCCCGTAACCGAAGGAAGGTTCTATATAGGGCTTGATGCAAACTGGCAGGACATAGGAAAACTGCAGACTGTACGCCTTATCAACAACGGAAACGGAAAAACATATATGCTTTTCGGATCATATGCGGGTTCGGTGAAATATGCGCCTAACAATGAAGACAACTGGCAGCCGACAGCCGGCGGTTTTAAACCGGAATTAGGCAGTACTGTTCACTTTGACATTGTAATTGATTTTGATAAAAAGACCATAAACTATTATAAAAACGGAGGAAGCTGGGGCGGGACCTCGATGAGCGATGAAATCCATCAGTATGGATTCAATGGATTGTCATTTGTTAGTGACATGAAAGACTCAACAGCAAGACCGTGGTACATTGATAATCTTATTATGACGGATATAAGTGATTTTATTACGCCGAAGGCTGAGGTAAATATGACGGATAGCTATATCGATATAGATTTTAAGACCGCACTCAGTCCTGAAGATAAAACGTCTCTTAATTCTTCCTACATAAAAATCGGAGAGAGCGGAGCGGAGAGTTCTTCCTTAACGGTAACGTCTGTCGATAATACGGCCGGTGCAAGATACAGAATTACATATAGCGGAACGCCTGACCCGAATAAAGAGTATTACGTTGAATTCCCCAATACTGTTACAAGTTTATTTAATCAAAAGCTTTCGGATAACAGAGTATACTTCACGGGCTCGGGAAACAGCGTGATTTCTGCCATAAAGCTTATTGACGCACGGGGAAGTGAAGAAGGAATTTTATCTCCGGATGATGAGATAGCACAGATAAAAATTGAACTGAATTCCGCCATTGCTCAGTCCGAACTTGATAATATAACTCTTACGGCGGACGGAGAGACCGTTACCGCAGAGCGAGAGTTAAACGATAATGTCTATACGATGAAGTTTGATGATATTATCGGGGCAGATAAGAAATGTGTGCTCAATATCCCGTCAAGTGTAAGCGAAGTTGATAATTCAATAAGAAAATTCACGACCGGGGACGGAAAGTTCGAGATAAGAAGCCTTAAATTTGAAAAAGTTGACGGCACAGAAGCCGCGGCAATATCGGACGCGGATAGTCTTAACGCAGAGATAATTAATACCAATAATACCGAAAAAACCGTTTATGTTTTATTCTGTGCATATGACAGAACCGGAAAGATGACGGATTTTAAGCTTGAAAAAGCTGATTTAACGCGTAAAAGAGCAGAGGTTAAAATAGATAACTTAAATGCAGGCGGCGCGAATAAAATTAAGGGCTTTATTATTGAAGAAACTCAGTCGAACGAGAGCTATATAAGAAATCCGCTTACGGCTTCGGTATCACTTACGGCGGAATAGCTTTAACAAAATCCATGCGGAGGTGAGAACGTGACAAGGTTTAAAAAAGCGGCGGGGGTGCTTTTGGCGGCGTTGTTTTTGACGCAAACGAACGGTCTTGTTGTTCCGAAGGTATCGTCCGAAGCCGCCGAAGCAAGTGAAAGTATCATAATAGATGAGGATTTTTCGGATTATTTCGGAGGCGTCCCCGACGGGGTGAGTAATACCGGTATCAAGGCTCTTGCCGGAAAGTACAGCGAGTTTCAGAAAACATCGCTTGAGTGGAAAAATCCGTACGGAAAAAACGACTCGGGAGAATTTGAAAATCAGCTTGTTGACGGACTTACATACAGCCTTGATACGCCCCTTGAAAACGGGAGATATATTCTAAGCTTTGAGTGCTTGTTTGAGACCGCACCCGACACAGATTTATCTGTAAACGATAGATTGTTTATGTGCAGTGTAGGCAACAATAATAATAGCGGAAGAAGCTTTATTTGCAAAAATGGGAATATGGGCTTTGATGTTAATATGAATACGTGGGTGCCGACCAATCAAAGTAAGTTTAAATATGATATAGATAGGTGGTACCATATAGATATGGTGTTTACACTTTCCGAAGCGGAGAGAAGCATTGACTATTATATAGACGGAAAATGGTATGGGAGCGGAGCGAAGATTCCCGATAAGCTTTATCCGATAAACAAAATTTCCTTCCGCATAGAGGACAGATATTCACAAGGCTCTATGTATCTGGACAATATAAGGCTGACTAAGGATACCGGCGGACGAACGCTCGGTATAAAAAACGAGGTTCTTGAAAACCGGGATACTGTTGATATAAGGCTTCCGATGTCAATAAAAGCAGACAGCGGAAAAGAATTAACTAAGGAAAGCGTTAGTCTTATTGATTCAGACGGGAAGAGCATCGGGGTTTCTGAGGTGAAAAAGCTGACGTCCGAAATCTATGAGATAAAAACGGTGGAAAAGCTTAAACACGGTGAATATGAAATACGCATAGCCTCCGATGCCGTTGATTATCTTGACGGAAAAAGTCTGAATAATGTCTCAGTCGGGTTTACCATATACGAAAACGTGAATGATATTAAGGGAAAATTCGGTTTAGATGATACATATGTGATATTAAGCGACGAAGAGACCGAGAGCAAAGGAATGACGGTTGCGTTAAAAAAGAATACATCCCCCGAACTTCTTCAAAAGAAGGGAATATACGGATGGCAGATTATCACAAACAAAGAAAATCCCGACTTATATTTTGATGTGACGGATAAAGAGCTTTCAGGCATTGCCGACGGTGGTGATGTCAGTGTGAAGGCTGTCTATTTCGACTCCGGGTACGGAACCTTAAATCTTTATTATAATTCGGCGTATTTGGAAAAAGAATTTTGCGGACGGGTTGAACTGACCGACACCGGTGAGTGGAAGACACATACGTTTGATTTAAAGCTTCCTGTATTTGAAAATGAAATACAGAATAACGGCTCAGGCTATGATTTTATGCTAAGCACATATAGCTATGACCGTGGATATTCAAAAAACTCGGTTATTGTTGCGGCGGTTTCGGTTAAAAAGTCAAAGGCTGAGATTCCCGTTAAAATAACCGCGGACAGCCGGAGGATAGGAAACATATTTTACACCGATGATGAGCTTGAATTTGATTTAAAGCTGAATGATTTAGGGAGGACGACAGAAGTATATACAAGAGAAATCACGGTGACGGATAAAAGCGGGACAGTGGTTTGGAAAAGCGGACCAAAGCAAGCAAATTTAAAAAAATCACCTGTTTATAAAGAAAAAGTTGTCATACCCAAACAGAGATACGGAATTTATAATCTAACCGTTTCGGTCGAAAGAAACGGACAGAAAATCCAAAGAAGCTATGAATTTTCATATGTAAATTCCGGACGCGGTGAGGTTCTCAACGATAATCTCGGCATATGTATGCACTATTCGCTCGGTGATTACCGGAACTGGAACAGTTCATCCGAGACCCTTCTCGATTTATTCTCAAACGCCGGTATAGGCTGGATCAGAGATAATGTTAATGTAGACGATTATGCGATCAAAAACAGCGACGGAACATACACGCGAAAAATCCCGGCCGTGATGAGCGGATACATTAGCGAAATAACTAAGCGTAAAATGAAGTTTGTGCCGATTTTGGAAGGCGGCGGAAGGTGGTTTAATAACGAAAACCCTTTGTATACCGAGGAGGCGCAGAAGATATTTGCCGAAAACGCCGCGTATTATGCAAAGGATTTTGAAGCTGCGGGCGTTAACTGCTTCGAGCTGTGGAATGAATACAATAGTGCGGCATACAATATTCCACCGAAAAGCAATTTGTCAAATGATGCTTATTATGAAAAGACAAAATATTATGTTAATTTTCTTGATTATGTATATACAGAGGTTAAGAAAAAATCTCCCGAATTTAAGATAATCGGCGGAGGAACGGCAAATGTTCCCACTACATGGCTTAATAAAATGTTTGAGGGAATACAAGAAAAAAACAAGGGTGGACTTATGGACGCGCTAAGCGTTCATCCGTATATTCCAAACCCGTCGGTTTCAACACTTGTCGATAAGATTGAGAATATAAATAAATCCGCTTCAAGCTATGGATTGGAAAAGTACCCAATCTGGGCAACCGAATTCGGATGGCCGACCTCGGGCTCAGCCGGTGTCTCACCCGAGCGTCAGGCACAGATAATCACATCATATTATATTTTGGCAAACGCTCATAAGACGCTTGATAAAATGTTTATATACTCATATAAAGACAACGGTACGGACGAAACGGAAAAGGAGGCACAGTTCGGACTTATAAAGGCAAACAGAAGCGATCTTCTTGATGTTCCCTGTGCGGCTAAACCCGCGTATCTTGCCGTTTCAAATATGAATGTTCAGATAGGCGATGCAGTATCATCTGAGGTCATATACGATGAGGACAGTAAAAATCTATATAAGTACGCCAAGAAAAACGGCGATATGGTATATACGGCGTGGGGAAGCGGAAAATTAAGCTATGATTTTAAGTCTCCGCGGATAATTATAGCCGATATTTACGGAAACGAAACGGTTTCAGAGAGTGAGAGCGGAAAATATGAAATTGAGCTTTCGGGCGATGTCTCATATATAAAAGTACCGAAGTACAATATTCCGACTTATACCGTGAATCGCGAAAGTAAGACGGCGCGCATAAATTTAGGTGCGGATTCCGGGGTTTCGGAGGAAAACAAGCCGACAATCAGCACGAGTGACGGAAATAGTGTAAATTATGAGTTAAAAAGAGACGGAGAAGCTTATTATGCAGAGGTGAGTTCGGAAAATAATTATACGGTTATGTGGACGGAAAACGGATATATAAACCGTTTTAAAGCAGCACCGGCAGATAAAAAGCCTCAATTTTCAGATTCGGCTTCGGCATACTGCATAGGCATTAGCTCTGCCGAAGGCAAGGTTAAGTTCAGCGGCGTATCGGACAGCAAAAACGCAGAACTGTGCATGGCGGCGTTCTTCCCGTCACAGAAAAAGAGCGTTTCGCCGTCAAACGGAATACCCGCGTGGTACGATAATGCTTTAACCGATGAATACGGGCGGTACTCTGCTTCGTTTAAGACGGAGATAACACCCGGAACGTACGCTTTAACATTGTCCTCGGACAGCAAAATTGAAACGGAGGTTATGTTTGAGCTGAAGCAGGATATAGAAACAAGTCTTAAGCAAGGAAAAAAGCTTGTCAGAGACGTGAAAGATATTGATGCGGCTGAGCCGGTTTCCGTTTCGGCATATTTTAAGAACCCGAACGAATATCAAAATGCAGTTCTTATTCTCGCGGTTAGGGCGGATAATCAGCTTAAATATGCCGAATACAGGACAGTGGGCAGATGTGAAAATGACGGCTGCGGTAATTATCGGTTTAATGTAGACGGAAGCGTTTTTAAAGGTGCTGACGGGACACAGGTTCTTCTTTGGGAGGACTTAAAGACCTTGTCGCCGCTTAAAGAGATTATGAAATAATTAATGCGGCCGCGGATAACGGTCGGAATTGAATAAAACAGTAGGAGGAATGAGCATAGATGAAAAAGCTTTATGTATTTGGAAGTTTACTTGCGGCGGCATTGATTCTGCAGGCCGGAGTATCGGCAGAGGGATTAAAGATTGAGCCGCAGGGCTCAGATGGTGCATACAAAATCAGCGGAAAGGCAGAAAAGAATGCGCAGGTTCTGCTTCAGATTTTTGTTAAGGATGGGGAAAAGTGGAATAAAAAACCGCTTGGAACGGCTATTGAGAATTCTGTAAACAAATATGTCGGCTTCACCGATCAGACCGGTGCCGGCGAAAACGGTGAGTTCACATTTGATTTAAGCGTTGCCGGACTCAGCGAAAATTATGAAGCGTATGTATACAGCGGGGGCAAACAGATAGGAAGCGGAGAATTTAATTTCAGCAATAACGAAGAGTTTAAAGAAAAGGTCGGCGAGCTTACCGATATTGCACAGGGAAGCGATACGGATGAGAAGAAAATTTCCGATGTAGCGGTTTATATAGAAACAAATAAAAAAGCACTCGGCCTATCATTTGAGCTTTATGAAAATATGAATGCCGCGGCTAAGAAAAACCTTGCAGAGCTGTTATTTAACACCGGGTTAAAGGACGGAAAGTTAAAAGCTGAAACAGGTTCGGATATAGAAAAGGCAAAGCTCACCTTCCGTAATCTTTCGGCTGTGGCGGCTTTGAACGGAAGACAAACGCAGAATATTTTTGACTATAAAGAAGAGCTTGACTTTAAGTCAAGTGATATAAAGGACTGGTATAACAAGGAGATTGTTAAAGAGACCATGCAAAGGTCTGTAACCGCCCGAATAAGCGGGAAGGGATTTAAGACCGAGAAAGAATATAATGATGCCTTAAAAGAGGCTTTAATACTTGAGGTTGTTAAAGAACCGGACGGTTGGGGAAATGTAAAGGCTATAATGGAGGATTTCTCCGATTTTATCGGAATAGACACTTCGATAGGTACTCAGGGAAGGTATCAAAGCCTTGTCAAAAAGCAGTTTGCGGATAAGGCTGCCTTAAAGACGGCATATACCGATTATAAAGAACCGCCGGAAGGCGGAAACGGCGGCGGAGGTGGCCGCGGAAACGGCGGAAGCGGAGGTTTCAAGGCGGATTCGAGCATTTCAAAGGTAACGCCGCCCTCGCCGATTTCCACCATGGATATGACAAAACAGCCGGTTCAGTTTTCGGACCTCGGTGATGTTGAGTGGGCAAGGGACGCGATAAAAGACCTGGCTGAAAAGGGAATTGTCTCGGGAAAGGATGCCGAGCATTTTGCCCCGAACGACAATATCACAAGAGAAGAGACTGCGAAAATAATTGCGGAGATATTTAAACTTTCGGGGTCGGGAAGCGTTCCGTTCGGCGATGTGACCTCCGATGACTGGTTTTATCCGTATGTTTCGGCGGTTTACAACAACAAAATTGTAAACGGAATAAGCGAAAATATGTTCGGAAGCGGACTTCCGGTAACAAGGCAGGATATGTGTACGATGATTTATAATGCGGTTTCGGCAAGCGGAACAGAACTTGATAAAAAGTTCGCTCAGAAGACATTTGAGGATAACGATATGATTTCACCGTATGCAGCCGAGGCTGTCGCTGTTCTTCAGACCGCTGGAATCATAAGCGGAGATGAAAATAATGAGTTCAAGCCGCAGGACGGTGCGACACGTGCTGAGGCGGCGGTAATGCTTCAACGGCTCTTGGCATATGTAAGTGTTTCGGAAACAGAGAATATGTCAAACTAAGCAAAATGTTACGGAGGGTTTAACAATAATGAAAAAACGATTATTCTATAAGTATATTATTTGTATGCTGACGGTGGTTTCGGTATTTATGACTGCGTTTTCAACCGCTGCTTTCAGTGCGGATAGCGAATCGCCGAAAGCGGCGGAGGATGAAAGCAAGCTTATGAATTCGGAAAGTCTCGGAGTTCTTTCGGCTGTCGGAATCATAACCGCGTTTGATGACGGTACCTACGGACTCAATCAGAACCTGACAAGGGCAGACCTCGCCGTGTATGCGGCACGTATGCTTGGCTATAACGAAGCCGAAATAACCGAGAATACATATTTTAAAGACGTTCCCAATTATCATTGGGCGGCGTCGAGCGTCGAAAAGCTTGTGTCGCGGGGAATCATCTCTCCCGACACCGAATACAGGCCGGATGATAATGCAACTATGCTTGAAGTGATAAAGGTTATGGTTGGACTTGCCGGATATGACACCCTTGCTAAGGCAAAGGGCGGCTACCCGACAGGCTACCGGAGCGTCGCAAGTCAAATCGGAATTTTAAGCGGTGTTGACGAAGCCGGAGGTGATACCTGCCTTCGCTATAAGGCGTTTGAAATTATGTTTAATACGATGACGATAGATGCGCTTGAACAGACGATATACGGCGGTGAAACAGGAAAGTATGAAAAAACGGGCGAGACAATGCTCTCGCTTTATCACGATATTTATAAGACCGAGGATAAGGTGAACGGCGTTTGGGGAATAAGTATTGACGAAAAAGAGAAGCCCGAGAAGGGAAAGCTTCGAGTTGGTGATAAGCTTATGTCGTCAGAGAATATAAAAAATTCCGAGAGCTTTCTCGGACATAGCGTTATATGCTACTTCCGCGACAACGGTAGTGATAAAACCGACAGATATGAAGCGATATATTTAAGAGCGGACGATAATTCCGTAAATATAAACGCCGATGACTTTGAGAGCTATAGCGGAGATTTGATACGCTATGTTGACAAAACCGACAAAACCCGAACGGCACAGGTTGACCCTGCGGCGGTGGTCGTGAAAAACGGTGCGGTTGTTTCACAAAATATAAGCGACGCATTTAAGATTGATTACGGAACAATAGAGCTTGTAGGCGATTCGCTCTATAAAACGGTTATAATCAATGAAATAAAGAGCATTGTATGTGCATCTGTTGATACCACAAATCAGCTGATTTATGCCGAGAACGGGAGATACACGCCTATAAGCATTAAGGATAACGGAAAAAGAACGGTAAAGATTCATCAGGACGGAGGTCTCGAGGTTGAGGACTCTGCTATAAAGCGCGGAACGCTTTTAAGCGTGATTGAATCGGAAGATTATATTGATATAGCCATATCAACAAAGGAAATGACAGTCAAGATTGACAGTGTGAGAACAGACGGTAAGTACCCTGTGATTAAATGCGGCGATGCCGAATATAAAATCCTGCCCGAGGTATATGTAACCGAAAAGATAAATATAAAGCCGGGTGCAAGCGTTAAGCTTCAGTTTAACACCCTTGACGTTGCCGCGGACGTTGAAACGGCGGCAGAGAGTGCCGGTGAAAAGTGGGCGTATGCCTTCCAAATGGCGAAGGAACAAGGCCTATCGGGTACGATTAAGCTTAAAATGTATACCTCTGACGGAGAATTAAATACATTTTATCTTACCGAGCAGGTTCGTATTGACGGTGACAGGTATAATCTGAGCCGTGATAATAATTTAGATACAGCGGCGGCCATACTTGAAAAACCTCAGATTATTATATACAAGCTGAACGAGGATGGAGAAATAAAGGAAATTGATACAAAAGAAAAGGGCAGTACCGAAAACGAAAACACCTTAAAGCTTTCTATGGAATGGGGAGAACATACATTTGTTCCGTGGACGCTCTTTCAGCCAATGAATTATGTTGAACAGACAACGCTTGTTCTTGCTGTTCCCGATGACGATGAAATATCATCGGCGTCGGCCGAGGATTTTTCGGTGTCAACGATTAAGAGCCAAATAACATATCAGTGGTCGAGAAAGTATGAGTGTGAATCATATAAGCTTGACGGTTCGAAGTTTACCGAGGATATTGTGGTTATGAAAAAATCGGGAAGCTCAAAACGCCGTATGTATGACAGCGGAAACTATATCTTTGTTGTAAATGATGTTATAGAAACGGTGAACCCGGACGGTGAACCTATTAAGGCTATAGAAGCGGTTGATCGAACAGGAGGCTATGTGACCTATACTATGTATAAAAATAAGCCCCTTTGTGACGACCGCACGGAAACAGGAAATCTTGAGGTCGGAAAGGGTGATTGCGTCATCGCTTCATACCAGACGGATACCGAGCTTCTTGCGCTTGAGATTATGTATGACGCAAGCGAGAAGAAGTGGACAGGTACAACCACCGGATACAGAAAGAACAATATTGACGCGGACGTTAGAATTTCTATGGGATATTTCTATAAGTTCTACGGCGAATACGGAACATGGTCATATCCGCCGAATAAGGGAATATCCGAGGACGAGGGCGGAAAGCTTACTGATGTAAGCATCCTTATGGTAGAGAATAACAGAGGAAGGTTTAATATCCACAAGGGCGATTCATCAGAACTTAAGGCATATGTTGATGCAAGAAACAACTGTTCAAAGATTATTGCTCAGGCAAATAAGTGCCAGCCGCGTGTAATTGTAATTTATAACGAGGATTAAGACAGGGGGGTCAGAACAATGAAAAGGCTTATAAACGGATTAAAAAGGCTTACCGCCGTTGCGGCGACAGCCGCGCTTATCGCGGCGGGGCTTCCCTCGGTTTGTGCCGAGGAAGCGGCGGGTAAACTTGAAAGGCCGTCAAACGTCATTCTAAAGGATAAGAGTAATTCAACCGTCAGTTATCTTTATAACTTCACACTTGGTATTTCGTATGATAAAGACAGCGCGCTTTCAGAGTTTGTTAAAAACGGGGAATATAAAAAAGCGGTTGCACAGGTCGATTGGAGCATAGACAGCGAGAATAATTGGATTTATAACGAGTTTAAGGATAAGTGGGATACCATTTCATCGGATAACTCAAAGATATGGGACTATTCCGGCTGTGACGGTGACGAGAGTGCAAGGCTTACGGCAGATAAGACTCAGGAGAGGGATATATTAAAACTCTATCATGCGGCGGATAAGGAATGGAGCGAGTCCGGCTTAAAGGAAAGAGTAGCGGCGTATACATACACCTTAAAGGACGCGTATATCACAGATGTTCCTCTGATTGATTTAAAGCATCATACAATCTATGTGCGCGTCAGGTACGCGGTTGAGACAAATAAAGGCGAATTTATGTTATCTGATTGGTCAGACACAGCGGCGATAGGTAAGGACGAAAAGCCGTTCGACAATTCGGGAAATGACAATCCGAATAAGAATGACGAACCGAAAATCGACGTCAGCTGGACAGGCGTGTCCGACTGGGCGGCGGATTCGGTGAAAGCCGCCGCCGAGCTCGGGCTTTATCCGAAGGTTTTGGATAAAGAAAATCTCACCCGTTCGATAAATCGCCGCGAGTTTGCGGGGATTGTCGTTTCGCTTTTAAACGGCCTTGGATTAGAGACAACGCTTCCGGCGGAGAATCCGTTCTCGGACACGCGCGATATAAACGTGCTTAAGGCTTATAATGCGGGCATTATGCTCGGAAAGTCACCCGATATGTTCATTCCTATGGAGGCGATAACACGTGAAGAAACAGCGGTAATCCTCGACAGAGTATACAAGGCGGCGTATAAAAGCGGCGTGATGAAGGAACTTTCGGCGGTTAAAGACGTGAAATTTTCAGATGACGGAGATATTTCTGTCTGGGCTAAAGATGCGGTCTATGAGATGGCGTCGGCGGGAATAATCGAGGGCGTCGGCGGGGGTAACTTCGCACCGAAAAACATCACCGCCGAGCAGGTAAGAGCAGGCTATGCAAACACCTCTATAGAACAGGCGCTTGCACTTTCTCTGAGACTTTATAGACTTAAAAAATAAAAAGATGTCCGAAATGAGGGTGTATTTGGCGCGTTTGTGTCCTTGTATGCCCTCTGACAAATTGCTATAATAATGGTATAAGTTAAGCACGGCATATGTGATAAATGCATAAATATTAAGTGCTTTTATCATAAATTTAAGATGCCGTGAAGTATGAGGAGGAAATATAATGTATAAAAAAGGTTTAAAAAAGCTAATGTCGTGTTTTTTGTCGGCGGTCACGGTTTGTACACTTTTATCCGGAATTTCTCTTCCGACCTATGCGGATGAGATGAAACAAGTTGTCTTTGATGATGATTTTGAGGACGAGAATCGTACGGGTTCTTACACAATAACACAGGGCAAAGTAAGAAACGATGACAAGACACAAATTATTTCAACCGATAAAAGTCAGGTTAAAGAAGAAGGGGATAGCAACAATGCATTAAGACTCTTTTCGGATTCCTCCGCGAAGTTCACTTTTGATAAAGAATTTAATAAAAATGACGGGGTTTTGCATATTCAATTTGATATGAAGGGCACTCAGTTAACGCCGGAAGGTTTAAGTTTTAAACTTTATAATGAAAACAATAACGACTATACGTTCCTGCAATTAGGAGACAATAAGCTGAATCCGCCGGCAACGGATAATAACTGGAAGGGTGACACAATTTTAGGTAAGGGCATAACCGGGTACTATAAGCGTACGTATGATGCAGCGAAGGACGCGTATATAAATGAGGATGAGAGTCCCAGCTATGGTGAAGTTTATATAGACGGGGCTAAAATAACCGATTCAACTAAATATGAACAGGCAAATATATATAATAAGGTTAACGTTTATATCGATTTAAAGAACAGTATAGTCGGTTATGATATAAACGGTCAGAGCTTTACAAAAATGACATCGGATTTTTATGCATGGAACACCAATAACAAACCCGAGCTTACACAGATAAAAAGTTTTTCACTTGCGTCCCACAAAAGAGATTGGACGGGAAAGGCTGACCCTCAGCTTTATTACGGCGACATATACTATGATAATGTAAAAGCCGAGATAATTAAAAATAAGTCCCTCGGCGATGTTATGTTCACAGGTGTTTATGATATTCCGTCATTTGTTGACTTCGACAGCTTTACCGTGGGAAAGGACGGCATGGTTAACTTCCCGGAGGAGAATTCAAATATTGCGCATAAGGGAACGCTTGACCTTTCGTTTAATCAGACCTATAACAGCGGAAAGTTATATATAGGCTTTGACATAGGCGAAACCAGGGAAGGAACAGATGCAACGGGAGTCGATGCTTGGACAATAGCGAAAACGATCCGTAATTTTAGTGTTAAAGCTACAGACGGTAAGGATGTTCAAATAGCCGGTATCGTATCGGATTCTCTAGGTCTGCAGAATCTAAATGATTGGCAAAAGACCACCGGTAATGTTAAAATCAACCGTAGTAAGGGAAAAACCGACAGAATAGACCTTATTCTTGATTTTGATAACAGCAGAATAAGCGGATACCTTAACGGTGTGAAGTTTAAAGCTGAACAAAATATGGATAAGGGAACTGTAAGAGATTTGTCTGTTCTTTTAAACGGGGTTAAAGGGTTTAGTATACGAGCAGAAAGAGAAACAGAACCTTCATTTGTTACCGATAACTTCAAAGTCACACACTTTGACGAGGGTCTTACCGCTATTCCGACCGTAAACAAAGCTGCTAATACAGTGGATATCGAGTTCGGAACCTCTCTTACCGAGGATGAAATGAACTATCTCACAGGTGATGAAAACGCGTCTAAATGGACGGTTGATAATAACATAAATGTAACCAAAGCGGAAAAGCTCACTCAAAGCAGGATTCGCCTTACCGTAAGCGATATAGCGGATAATACGGTTTATACTCTTACCGTTCCTAAGGTTATCGACGCTGACGGAAATGAGCAGGCTATATCGGGCGTGGCGGAGACTAAATTAAACGCTGATACGATTAAGTATTCCGTATTGAAAAACATAAAAAACATTACGCTCACCGGAGTTGACGGCAAGTCAATGTTCCTTTCAAATGCCGAACCGGGCGCAAAGGTGATCACCGTTGACGCTGACTTTACCCCGTCAAGCATTACCTTGAAAAAAGGTGAAATGAACGTAGACGGAACGAATGAAGGAAATACGCTGACGCTTAACAGCTTCCTTGAAAAAGGCAACTACACCCTCGATGTAGACGGCTTTGTATATAACTTCACCGTAGGTGAGGGAAGCTATACTGTTTCAGACTATGGCTTTGTTGATGCTGACGGAAATGCTCTGACAGATGAAAAGGCGATGTTAAACGGCGGAAGCTATAAGTTTAAAGTTTCGGCTAAGAACACAACGGGCGACAACTCTAAGTCTTTATACGCGATTGTTGCATATTACGGCGAGAATAATAAGATGCTCGGAGTGGAAAAGACCGAGGTCAAAAACGCAGAAGGAATCACTGACGGCTATGCTATACAGAGTGGAGTGGTAGATTTTACCGTTACTGTTCCGGAGGGCGGAAGTGTAAAGTGCGTCAAGGCCTTTATGTGGGACAGCCTTAATAAAATAAAGCCGATACTGAAGAGCGTAGAAGTTACTAATTAACGGGAGAAAAAAATGATCAGACGATTTTTAAGTGTGCTTGCCGCATTTACCGTTATAGTTTCGGCGGTAATAGCGGTACAGGCAGAAGAACCAAATACAAAATCAACTAAAATATATGACGATATGGTTTATGTAGAAGGAAGGCTTCCCGCTTATCAGCTTGATAAGGATGAGAGCATAACGCTTATGATGGTTAAAAAAGGCGTGGACTTAGATACACCCGAAGGCTTTGCCAAAGGAGTGGGATATATCGATGAGATATATCCCGACTTCGACGGCGGATACAAGCTTATGTTTGAATTCGACGGTGAAGTTTCGGATTATTCACTTATGATGAAGCTGGGAAGCAATGATGTAACAAACTCGGTTATCGAGGCGGCTTCCTTTAAAGGCATTATAAAAGTGGATATTTATGACGGTGCGTCGAGCGGACTTGTTGAGTTTTGTACAAAAACCGTTAATAAGTATAAAGACCAAAAGAATTGTTCAATAGTCTTCGCGGTATACGATAAGGACGGCATGCTCTGTGACACGGTAATATCGGACAAAGCACTGACGGGAACCGAAAATTCATTCAGGACATATCTTAAAAGACCTGAGAATATGTCAGCGGCTAAGGCGTTTGTCTTTAACAGTATGACTGATATTAAGCCGCTGACCGAGAGTTTCGTCAAAGGCGAAGATAAAAGACTTTCGTCCGTCACGGCGAGATATATCGGCGGTGAAAACTATAATACATCAAAGTCAAAGGGCTTTATACGCAGCGTAAACGATGTAAACCAATACGGCGATAAGCAAGAGGGGAATCCATACGGCGCGGAGCTTACCGAAAAGGGCGGATATATTGCGTTTGACGATGTCGATATGACGGATATGAACGCGATCCAGATGTATGCCGGCGCAAACGTTCAGTCGTTTAAGCTTGGAATTTATGCCGATGAGATTAAAACCGAGAACAAAATCGGAGAATATGTTATAAACGGAGATTCAAACAATCATTACATTGCCGTTTACGGAAGTGCGGTTCTTTCTAAGATGCTGAGCGGAAGGCACATGCTTTATATAAAGAGTGAAGAAGAAAATGACAGCGCAAGGTGCAAGATTAAGTTTATCCGCCTGACCGATAAGGCCGATAAGAAGATAAGCCCCGAACTGATAGACAATACTGACGCAAATATTAAATACACCGGAAGCTGGAGTGTAAGTGGAAATGAAAATGAAAATAAATATAAAGAATCCGGTGAGAAAAATGCCTCAGCAGAGCTTAAATTCAGCGGAACTGCCGTGGATATAAACGGCGTTATCGGAAGTGACTGCGGCTATGCGGACGTATATATCGACGGTGTGTTTGATAAAACTTTAAACCTGTACAACAAAAAAACGCTTGCCCGCTGTGTTTATACCAGGGCAAATCTGTCGGACGGCGAGCATACGGTTATGATAAAAAAGATAACGGGCGAAAAGCTTTATCTTGACGGGTTTAAGGTTTATCATTCGCCGATACGCGTGGTATGTATAGGCGACAGTATTACCCAGGGAACAGGCTCAACCGAACAGGGGAGTTTCTCGTGGCCGGCACAGCTTCAAGAGCTTTTGGGAAGCGGATATGTTGTCTTTGATAACGCAAAGCACGGCTGTACCTTAAAATCATGGCAGGCAAATTGGATGAAACAAAGCACAAGCCTTTTAAACGCGGATATTGTTATATGCGCTATCGGAACCAACGATTACTGCGGCGGCTGGGCATCGTTTAATGCCGATACATATAAGAAAGATTATACAGCGTTTATGAATATGATAAAGAATTATAGCAAGGTTTCGCCGAGAATGTATGTTTCAAAGCCGCCGGTTAGAAAAAGCGAATCTGCGGAGGAAAGAGCTGTTGTATGGAAGATGTTTGACGAGATATCAAGCGAAAATAACTGGCCGATAGTTGACTTTTTAGACCCGCTTTTGGAGCAAGGTCAAAATTATACGGACGGCCTGCATTTAAATAACAGGGGCTATGGAATTATGGCTGAGATAGCAAATTCCTCCCTTCCCTGTCCCGAGATAATGCATAAGAAAAAGCTTGATTATGCAATTTCGGAATTAAATAAAAGAAACGCGGAGCTATCAGACTGAGAGAGCGGCAATTAGCTTTGCCGGAAAAGGAGTAAGGAAATGAAAAAGAGCTTTTATGGGATATTTTCGGGCATTGTTGCCGGTGTTATGATTGGTACGTTATCTGTTGCGGCTTCGGCTGAAGCCGCGGCAGATAATAAAAGCGTTCAGGCGAGATATATTGAAAAAAGAGTGGTAGTGAGCGGACATATAGATCAGTCTGAGGCGATTGAAAACAATATGCTTACAATATTGCTTTCGGATGAGAACAATAATATTGCATACATAAATGAAGCGGCTGTCGATGATTACGGTGACTATAAGCACAGCTTTGAATTTATGGGTGAAAAGAGTATTGACAGTTATATTTTAAAGGTTAAGGCCGGTGAAACGGATGTCACCGATACCGCAAAATCTATCGGGTACTTTACCGATATGATTGAAGCCGGGGCAGTGAAAAGTGATGAAAATGAGAATGGTTCAGTAGAAATCGG
The DNA here is from genome assembly GCA_905201285.1 of uncultured Eubacteriales bacterium. Lineage (GTDB taxonomy): Bacteria > Bacillota > Clostridia > Monoglobales > Monoglobaceae > UMGS1820. The sequence continues at coordinate 28,311 of CAJKNM010000010.1, forward strand.
AGTTAAGCTTATAAATGATTATTATATGAATCAGGATTATACTATGTATGCGGCGGCATACAGCGCGGACAATACGCTGATAGATGTGAATGTATTTCCTAACAGCCTAAAGTCATCAGACAGCGGGATGAGAAAATTCCTTAGGCTGAATAAAAACGGTAGGGATATTTCTGAGGTCAGATTATACGTTTGGGATAAAGACAACGGCATAAAGCCGCTCGGAAAGGTGTTTGCCTTTGGCGGAAATAATGAGAATAAAATAAAGAATGCTGCGGAAAAAACCGTGTACAAACGCATTGAAGCCGAAACAGTCTCGGCGGCCAAGTCTAAAAATGTTGAAGTAAATGTTAACAGTTTCGGAACTCAGAACATTAATTATCAGAGACAAGATACATATATGTGCTTTGAAAATATAGACTTGACAAATGTCAAATCTATTACTGCTCTTGCTGACACAAACAGAGATAATGAGTATCTTGAGCTTAGAACAGACAGCCCGACAGGCGAACTTATCGGAAGGCTTCCGCTGGTGAACAGCGGCGAATATGCACACGGCGATAATGTCAGCTATTCCCTTACGTATGCGGGAATTAAAGAAGTAAACGGTAAACACGACCTGTATATCGTAAGACCGGGAGAAAGTATAGCCAATTTTATACTTGAGCATTTTGTATTGTCTTCCGAAAAGCTTTCGGAAAGCGGCGAGAACGACGAGCCGTTTTATTCGGAAGGAAAAGATATAAAATTGAGTGCTGATAAAAAGACGGCTGAGTATTCATTCTATGGAACGGGCATAGATTATATCACGAATCTTTCGGCAGATGCAGGAAACGTTAAAATTTTTATAGACGGGAAAGTAGACAAAACGATAAATTTAAGTAATTCTGAAATTCTTAAAAATCGTACTGTTTATACAAAGACGGGCCTTCCCAAATGGAATCACACGATAAAGATAGAAAGCTATAAACCCATAGATAATATTAGTTTTAAGGTTTATCAAAGACCGATTATTGTTGCCTGCGTTGGCGACAGCATAACAGATGGTGTCGGCACTATCGGCGGAAAGCACATTTTTTCTTGGCCGGCACAGCTCCAAAAACGGCTCGGCACAGGTTATTATGTTGTTGACTGCGGACACAACGGCTCAACCACGGAAGGAATCTTTGGATTTTCACAAGGAAGGACTGCCCTTAAACTCAATGCAGATATTTTTATAAACGCACTTTATACAAACGACAAAGAGGTAAACTACGAGAATCAGCCGGAAAAATTTAAGAACAATTATAAAAATACAATGGATAGGCTTAAGGCCTCATCGCCCTATGCACGTATCTATGTTGCTATTCCGCCTTGCGGAAACACGAGTAACGTTGAATGGTGGCAGCAGAAGAGAACCTGGACGGAAGCGCTTGCGGCTGAGAATAATTGGCCGATAATTGACTTTAATTATGTTCTTGAAAATCATCGTGACGAGGGACTTGATGAAAATGGAAATATTCGTCAGGGATTCTATTTCATTGACGGCACTCACCCGTCGGCAAAGGGATATTCGTTTATTACTGCCGCAGTAAAGCTGAGCCTTCCCTGTCCCGAACTATTGGATAAAACGGCGCTTGATAATGAAATCGAAAGACTTGATGAATTTGATAAAACCAATATAAATTCGCACGAACAACTTAAGAATGAGCTTGACAGCTTAGATGAATCGGGAAATCCGACGACGAGTAAATAGGAGGGAGAATGAAATGTTTAAAAGAACTTGTTTGGTAATATTGGCTTTGACTGTTATACTTCCGCTCGGCAATGTATTTTCAGAGAAATCGGAAACGAAAATTGGTAAGTATAACGATATGTATTATGTCAGAGGCCAGCTTGAAGCAAGTGAGCTAAGTTTCGGCGACAGGCTGACGGTTCTTATGAAGGATAACCAAAATAATATTAAATATATAAACGAGACAGAGGTTAATGCGGACGGCTCTTATTCGCTTGCGTTTGAATGTGAAAATGCAGACGGTAACAATAATATATTGGTAAAAGCAGGGGACGCCGTTGTAAGCGACAGTACATGCTATGCCGGAACCTTTGAAGATATTATAGATGCAAGCATAGTCAAAACCGCTGATAAGAAAAACATTAAAATCTTTGCAGAGGTTATAAATCCGTATCTGATGGAACAGAACTATACTATGCTTGCCGCTGAGTATGACTCAAGCGGGAAATTAAAATCCGTTAAGACGAAGAATGAGAGCTTAATCGGCAAAAGTGCTGATAATAAATATCTTTTCACATTTGAAAGTGAAAATACAAGCCGAGTGGCTCTTATGGTGTTTGAAAGCTTAAGTAATATTGTACCGCTTTGCAAGAGCTTTCCGGCAGATGATTTTGAGGCTCTTCCGACTGAGACAGACGTGTTTTATAACAGATATGAGGTTGAGGATTCAAAACACAATACAGGTTTTCGCGAAGAGCTGATGAATGGCGGTCGGGCTTTGACAAAAACGAATAAGAGCGGATACTTTGTGCTCGAAAACGTTGATATGACAGACGTTAAATCCGGAATAATAAACGCGGGCAGTACGATAGAAAACCGAAAGCTTGAAGTTAGGTTAGACAGAGAAAACGGGAAGAAAATAGGTGAGGTAACTTTAAATACGACTGAAACACAGTTTACACTTAAAACTACCGAGTTTAAGATTAATGCGGCTGATGTGGCAACCGAAAAAAACCACAATATTTACTTTGTTGATAACTCAAAGAATACGGATTATACTGTTGATTTTGTTATTCTGACCAACGAGAAAACCTCAGAGGAGTCAGGCGCAGGCGCACCGACATATGTGAACAATACGGATCAGAATATTGTTCACACAGGCGAGTGGGAGAATAAAACGGGTGACTTTTATCAGGACGGTGACGCGGCTGTCCTGACGGGCGAGGGAAGTATAAAATATGAGTTTTACGGTACCGGAGTTGACTTAATTTGTGATGTGACGGCATCCGACTGTAATATCGATATTTATATCGACGGAATCAAAGAGAAAACTCAGAATCTTAAAAACCTCCTGAATTCGGGACAATCGGCACCGGCAAGAACCGTTTTCACCAAAACCGGCTTAAAGAGATGGAAGCATACAATAGAGATTAAATCTCAAAGCGGCGGAGTGACCTTTGATGCGTTTAAGGTTTATACAAGGCCTATACGTGTCATCTGCGTCGGCGACAGTATTACCGACGGTGGACATAAGGGTGCGAAATTTAGAAACCAAATACTGGATAAAGAGTTTTCGTGGCCTCACGAAATGAATAAGATTCTCGGCGGCGGATATATGATATTTAACTGCGGCAAGGGCGGAATATGCGCGAATAATTATGACAATGCGGACGTTTATGTTTTTAAAACAGCTAAATCAGAGGACGCGGACGTTGTTATAAATACCTTAGGGTATAACGATTATGGGTTAAAAGACTTTAAAGCAGAAAGTTTCAAAGAAAGATTTGTCTATATAATGAATGAAATCAAAAAGACTTGTACCACAACACCGAGACTTTATATAGGTTTGACACCGTTTGGCACCGAGAATACAGCGAAAGATTCTAAGCGAATCGCCGGAGTGAACGCGTTAAAAGAATTATCCTCCGAAAAGAATTGGCCTATTGTTGATTTTCTTGATTATATGGCGCCTTATCGGGATAACGGAAAGTATTTCCCGGATGGTACACACCCGTATACGTATGAGGCGAACAATATGATGGCAGCTATTGCGGCGGGGCAGTTACCCTGCGCCGAGCTGTGTAACCCCGATGACCTTAAGAAGGTGGTTGAAAATTGTTCCAAAAAGGCAGAATGATTTTAGATATGCTGAGAAAATTGAGTTATAAGGAGGGCAATAATGAAATTAAAAATAGGAGAAGAACACGTTATAGCGAGAGGGTGCAGGCCGGAAGAAATTCCGTGGGGCGCATGGCAGTTCCCACAGCCGTATAAGGACGGTGAGAGGCTTATAGTATCGGTTCATGTTTCGGACGATGATATAAAATCGTTCGGCAATCCGCAGAAATGGTACGAAAGCCGCGATAACGGTGTTTCGTGGAAAGAGATAACGCCCGAAAATCCGGTTAGGTTTGGAACAGTACTTCCGAGCGGCGACAGAATATATTTTCCTCCGCAGTCAGCCGTGTCCTTAAAGGATTATAAAATGCCCGATTGGGGAATGCTGACACCGGCATATGATTTCACAAAGCAGGCAAGGGAAGGAGAGCTTCCCTTGCCCGACGGAATGACATATTGGCTTGACGGAACGGTTATAAAGGCATACAAGGCGGAAAGAATGCCCGAAAGTCTCGCTAAAAAAGAATGGCAGATGGAAAGATTGCTCCGCGGCAGCGAAAAAATTGTGACGGAGGATGTCCCGCTAGATTGGCCATATCTTACAAGAGTAGTTTTCACGAATACCTTTGATAATGATATGAAAACGATTTATCCCAAGGGAAAAATAAAAATTGCACCTGACGGAAGCACATGGGTAAGCTCATATTCGGGCGAAGGACATATAAATCCGCAGACCGGGCTTTATAGTCCGTATTATTCGGCTGAGCTGTTCCGCTCGGATGATAATGCACATAGCTTTAAACAAGTTTCACATATGGAGTATGAGGCGGACGGCCATGAATATCCGTATCAGAGCGGAGGTTTTAGCGATAGTGATTTTGAATTTATGGATGACGGATCAATTATCTGGGTTTTAAGAAGTGCATGGGCAATGTACACAGGCAGAGAATGGGACCCGATGTATATATCAAGATCAGAGGATATGGGAAAAACATGGTCAAAGCCTGTGAAATTTGCACACACCGGAATATATCCGAGAATGTGTAAATTAGGCTGCGGAGCGGTTCTCTTATGTTATGCGCGTCCGGGAATGTTTGTTACTGCCTGTGATGACGGAAAGGGTATTGACTGGTGTGAGCCGTTAATGCTTATGACAGACGGTGACAGGAGCGGGCTGCATAATCTGAAAATAACAAATCCGACCTTCCATCAATGGGACGGTTCGTGCAATAATCCTACGATGATTGCCATAGACGATAATACCGCAATGATTTTTTACAGCGATTTTTACTATCCCGATGATGAGGGCGTAAAACGTAAAACCATTCTTTGCAGAACAATTACGGTAGAAAGGGATTGATACAATGATTCCTTACATATTGCTGATTATATCTCTTGCCGGGGCGGTGACAAAAAATCTTATACCGAAGGCGGGGGGTAAAGAATTTTCAACGCTTAACGGATTGATGACCGTAAATATTATGTCCGGCATCGCCGGTATGATTATTTGCGGATTCAGCGGGATAAGTATAAAAGATGCAGATAGCTTATGTTTAATTATTTTGGCCTTGATTTATGGCTTATTTACACTTTCAATGCAGAGCTTTTATATGACGGCGGCGGAGCGCGGCTCCGTTTCCGTCTGCTCGCTTATATATGCCTCGTCTTTTGTGATACAGACCGTATTTTCAGCCGTTTACAGCGGTGAAAAATGTTCAGCTCTTAATATATGCGGGATTCTGGTGATGATTGCCGCTTTGACAATGGTATCTCTTAAAGATTTGGGCGGGAAAAGAGGCAGCAGGATTTCGATAATCCTTGCGGTAATATCGATGATTTTTGCGTCAGGTGTTGGAATTGTACAAAAAATTTTCGCACATATTTACGGAGGGCAAGGTCAGACCGAATTTACTTTTCTTGCTTTTTTGTTTATGACGCTTTTCGGTGTGATGGTGAAATTTATGATATGCCATAAAACAAATAAAACAAAAATGGACTCATTAAACAAGAAATTTTATAAATTTGCCTGTGCAATGGCTTTGTGTGTGGCGGTGGTTAATAAGCTTAATGTTATCTTGATAACAGTAATGCCCGGGGTGTTATATTTCCCGGTATATGCTGCCGGAACGGTACTTTGCTCTGCGATTTGTTCGAGAGTTATATTCAAAGAAAATCTTACAAGACTGCAATGGGCGGGGATTGCGTGTGGTGTAACCGCTATTGTTATGATAGTGGTATAAAAGAGACTTGACAGAACCTCTTTTTTTGTGAAACAACTAAATAGGAACGGAGGCAGAACATTGAGAGAATTAACAATAACATCAAATAAGTTTAATAAAGACGATATTCCGCATAACGGGAATAAATTCCTGACGGGAAACGGCTACTTCGGCGTTCGCGGAACGCTTGAGGAATATGACAAGAATAATATGTGTGCGATTAACCTCGCCGGAATTTATGACAGAGTGGGTGATTCGTGGCGGGAGTCGGTAAACGCACCGAATCCGCTTTTTACTTATATTCTAATAGACGGCGTAAAGTATTCGGTCTTGGAGGCTGAGCCGGCCGAGCATACACAGACGCTAGATATAAACCGCGGAATCCATACCCGCCAAACGGTATGGAAGACCCAAAAGGGAAGTATAACCGTTGAGTGCGAACGCTTCGCATCAATGGCAAGCCAGCATTTTATGGGTATGAAATACACAGTTTCCACCGACTTTGTATGTGACGTTGAGGTTGTAACGGGGATTGACGGTGATGTTTGGGATATAAACGGCCCGCACTTTAAAGAGGTGAAGATAGAAAATTCGGACGGAATTAAATCGGTGACGGGAATCACGGGCGAAAAAGGAATCTCGGTCAGAACCGAGGAATACATAAAAATCGATTTTGACGCGGAACGCGAAAAAAAGCTTTATGATAAATTTGCGCTTGAGCATATATGCTTTACCGCTGAGCCATCAAAGAAATATTCAATAGAAAAGGTTGCGGCGGTATCGACCACGGCGGATGAGAACAAGCTGACCGAAAGCGCCGCAAATATAGACTATTCCACGCTTAAGACCGCGCATATAAAGGCGTGGGAGAAGATATGGGATATGTCATATGTGGAGATAGACGGCGATGATGAAGCCGAGCTTTCGCTTAACTATTCGATATACCACTTAAACTGTATTGCGCCGAGAAATATGAAAAGTATGTCAATCCCCGCGCGCGGCCTTTCGGGTCAGGTGTATAAAGGTGCGGTTTTCTGGGACACAGAGATGTTTATGATAGATTACTTTATCTTCAGCGACCCGAGGATAGCGAAAACGCTGATACAGTATAGAATAGATACCCTCGGCGGAGCGAGAACAAAGGCGAAGGAGTACGGACTAAACGGCGCATATTATGCGTGGGAGAGCCAGGAGGGCGGCTATGAGGCTTGCTCAAACTATAACGTGACGGATATTTTCACAAACAGACCGATGCGGACGTATTTCAGAGATAAACAGTACCATGTTTCAGCGGCGGTTGTGTATGCAATAATGAAATATATAGACGCAACCGGTGACTATGGAATTTTGTCGGGCGGAGCGATGGAGGTAGTCATCGAATGTGCAAGAATGTACCGTTCGCTTCTGATAAAGAAAGCGGACAGCCGATTCTATGAGATACTCGATGTGGTAGGCCCTGACGAATACCACGAGAGGGTCAACAACAACGCGTATACCAACCGAATGGTCAAGTTTGTTTTTGAAACGGCGGTGAGCCTTTCGGATAAGCTCAAAGAGCTTGATGAAAATTGCTATGATTCACTCAACGAAAAATATGACTTGAATAAGCTTAAAGAGGTGTTCGAGGATTCGGCTGAGAATATGCTGATAAAAGAGCCGAACAGCGACGGAATAATTGAACAGTTCGACGGATATTTTAAGCTTGAACATACAAGCGTAGATGAGGTTAGAAGCAGACTTCTTAACCCAAAGGAATATTGGGGAGGGGCATACGGCGTGGCCGCGGACACACAGGTGCTTAAACAGGCGGATGTTGTGGCTATGCTGAGTATGTTCAAAAACGACTATAACAACGACATAATGAAGAAGAACTGGGAGTATTATGAGCCGATAACAGAGCACGGTTCATCACTTTCGGCGTGTATGTATTCGCTTCTTGCCTGCTATATAGGGAAAACCGAATATGCGTATCCGCTGTTTATAAAGTCAGCGTCAGCAGACCTGAACAAGGGCGGAAAGGAATGGTTCGGAACGCTGTACATAGGCGGAACGCACCCTGCGTCAGAGGGCGGAGCGTGGATAGTTGCGATAAAAGGCTTTGCCGGGATTGAAATAACCGACAGCGGTTTAAAATGTACGCCGAGGCTTCCTGAAGGCTGGACAAAAATGGCGTTTAAGCTTGAATATAAAGACAAGGTTTACAAAATCGAGATAAAGGACGGAAAAGGAAACATAACGGAGGCAGACAAATGATAAAAGCGGTAATATTTGATTTGGACGGAGTGATAGTGTCGACGGATGACTGTCATTTTCGGGCATGGAAGAGAATGGCGGACGAGGAGGGAATATACTTCGACCGCGAGATAAACAACAGACTCCGCGGAGTGAGCCGAATGGCGAGCCTTGATATTGTGCTTGAAAGGGCAAAGAGAGAATATTCCGAAAGAGAGAAGCAGGAGCTTGCGGAGCGAAAGAATGAATATTATAAAGAGCTTATCTGTGAGCTTATGCCCGACGATATTTTGCCGGGAGTTATGGATAAGCTGGAGAATCTTAAAGAAAACGGGATAAAGATTGCCATAGGCTCGTCAAGCAAGAACACGCCGATAATACTGAAACAGATAGGACTTGACGGTTATTTTGACGCGGTGTCGGACGGGAACAATATCACACATTCAAAGCCCGACCCGGAGGTGTTCCTAAAGGCGGCGGAGATGCTGAATATTCCGCCGGAGGATTGTATGATAGTCGAGGATGCGGACGCAGGGATAGAGGCCGGTAAAAGAGCCGGAATGAAAACCCTCGCCGTACAGGGCGCAAAGGGCGCGGATTTTTCAGCGGAAAACTTAGAAAAATGCGACTTGATTTAAAAAAGAGAGATGACTTTATCATTTCGGACAGATATATAATTTATAAAATTGGATTGAAAGAGGCTATAAAATGAAAAACGGTGAAATATGGCAGGATGTAAAAG
>CAJKNM010000011.1 GCA_905201285.1 uncultured Eubacteriales bacterium
GAAGCCGCCTTCCGCAATGCCGTCCTCTACACTTACAACAAGGCGCTTGCCCGATGAATTTTCTTTCATAAATTCAATGTCAATCGGCTTAATACATCGAACGTCCGCAACGGCCGCCGACACCCCGCTGTTATTCAAAATTTCGGCCGCCTCAAGCGCATCATAGACCGTTATTCCGACCGCCGCAATAAACACGTCCGTTCCGTCACACAAAAGCCGCGACTTATATGGACAAAGCGACTCAACCGGAACATCCCGGACCTCACCTCTTGGATACCGAAGAGCAACAGGCGTATTCATCCCGTTCACCGCGAATTCAAGCATCTCAGTAAAATCCAGCCTGTTTGACGGCGAAAAAACTGTCATATCCGGTGCCTGAGTCATATATGCTATGTCATAGACGCCCTGGTGAGTCTCACCGTCGCTCCCCACCGGCCCACAGCGGTCGATTCCGAAAACAACGTGAAGTTTCATAAGCGAAACATCGTGAATAATCTGGTCATACGCCCTTTGTAAGAATGTCGAATATATCGCTGCAACAGGAGTAATCCCCGATTTCGCAAGCCCCGCCGAGAACGTCACCGCGTGCTGTTCGGCGATTGCCACATCAAAAAACCTATCGGGAAAAAGCTCAGCAAATCCACTAAGCCCCGTTCCGAGCGGCATTGCCGCCGTCACAGCGGCAAGCTTGGGATTTTTCTTTGCCAAACCGCACATTGTCTCTCCGAAACAGTCAGACCATGTTTCCGCAGACGGCATCTTACACCGCCCGGTAATCTCATCAAAGCTTTGTACGCCGTGAAAGGAATCGGGCCTCTTTTCAGCGGGGGAATAGCCCTTACCCTTCTTTGTCTTTACGTGAATCAGCACAGGCTCCTTCATTCTTTTTGCCTGATCCATTACCGCGGTCAACTCTTTTATATTATGTCCGTCTACCGGGCCGAGGTATCTGAATCCGAAATTCTCGAATATAGTAGACGGAATAACCATTTTTCTTATCCTTGTTTTTGATTCGCCGATAAACTTTTTTATCGGCTTTCCTATAACCGGAACCTTATCAAGAGCCGACTTTACATCCCTCTTGATTTCGAAATACCTCGCTGTGCTTCTCATTTTTTTCAGGCGTTTAGCAATCGCACCGACATTCTCGGATATTGACATTCCGTTATCGTTTAAAATCACGATTATAGGAAGCTTTGTGCTTCCCGCATGGTTAAATGCCTCAAATGCCATTCCTCCCGTCATCGCGCCATCGCCTATAACCGCCACCGCACGCTCGTGCGTTCCGTTTATTCTTGCGGCGGCGGCAATCCCGGTAACAGCCGAAACAGATGTTGAGCTATGCCCCGAATTGAATGCGTCGGAATCGCTCTCCGAAATCTTCGGAAACCCCGAAAGTCCGCCGAACTTCCTGAGCGTGTCGAACCTGTCGGCACGCCCGGTCAGAATCTTATGAACATATGACTGATGCCCCACATCCCACACTATTCTGTCAACATACGGGTCGAATTCCAAAAACATTGCTATAGTCAACTCAACCACGCCGAGGTTTGCCGCCAGGTGTCCGCCAACTTTGGATATGTGTTTTATCAAAAACTCTCTTATTTCCTCCGCAAGGCAGTTAAGCTCATCGATATTCAGATTTTTCAAGTCATTCGGCTCTTTTATCTTTTCAAGCATTTTAATTTTGTCCTTATCCTTTTGTTTTACCTTTCCCGGCGCGCTCTCACGTCATCCTCAAACAGAGTTTTTTCCTTCTCTGCGTCCTCTGCATCGGGTATCACATCAAGCATATACTTTTTCATTTTGGGATATACGTTAAAGTTTACCATAAACGCTGTAAAGCTCTGCGTCAGAACTATCTCAAGCAAGCCGAGAACAATCAGCGAAATCAGGAAATACTGTCCGAGGTATAATACCGCTATAATCGGAAGTCCTATATGAACAAAAATCACAAGGAATAGTATCAGCAGGTTCGACGGAAGCTTTCCGACCGCAAACAGCAAGGCGTTTCTGTAAATATCCTTAAGCTTTAGCTTAAACATTATCATCATCGGGTATATGTACATATTCATCATAGCAAAGATAACGATAATCATATACATAACATATTTAAGATAGCCTATCGCACCGCCCGCCTGAGAATAGAACATCAAGCCCACATAACAGATTACAAGCATAACCAGATTTATCAGATAAACCGCTGTAGCCTGTTTAAAGTTTGACTTAAACGTGTCTTTAAAGTCGCTCCATATCCATGCGTGTTCCTCTCTTGCAAAGTTACGCATAATATATGTTATTCCCGCCGTTGCCGGTCCCATACCGAAAATAGTTACGAACAGGTTTGTGCAGAAGAACGAAACAATAAATGTCGCATACACACTGTCCTCAACCGAAACATTCTCGCCGAAAAGCCCGGTGCTTGCTATAAACAGCATAGCGAATACCACCAAAAAGGTCGGTATCATCACAAGACAATACATCAGATTCACCTTTATAAATCTTGTAAACTTCCTGAAGAAAAGCTCAAAAAATCTGAAAAAACTTCTCTTCTGCGGCGCATCGGGGTCAACCCCGGGGCCTGCCTTCTCAAATCTGTTTGAAAAAAATCCCATTTTTATTCTCCTATCCGAATTCTCAAAATTATAAAATTACAGATACACTCTCACTCTATTGTTACATAATTTTTGATTTTCTCGAACCTCTTATCGCCTATTCCCTTAACCTTTTTAAGCTGTTCGATTGAGGTGAACCCTCCAAGCTGCTCACGAAGCTCGATTATTCTTTCGGCATACTTTTCGCCGATTCCGCTAATCAGCATAAGTTCTTTCTTGTCGGCGGTATTTATGTTTATCTTATGGCCAAGCGCCGCAAGCTCCGCATTTTCGTCATTCTCCGCCTTCTTACCGCCTTGTGGCTCCACCGCCGTACCGTCCGCATCCGAACCGGCATTATTATTTTCACCAGAATCAATCTCAGTATCCCCGCCTTGTTCGGATTCGGCTGCTGAAGCATCGGCGGATTTATCATTTCCGGAAGAATCATTATTTCCTGAATTTTCGATGTTTGCAGCCGCCACGGCCGGTGCCTTGACTATTTCGCCGACTCCGTCAGCTCTTCTCACCATATTAAAGCCGATTATGTACCCACATACAATTATGATAAGACATGGGAAAATCAGCAGCTTTTTATTCTTACTCATTATTTATTATATCTCGAGCGAAGTTCGGCAAACACGTCATCCCATGTCAGGCCTTCTTCAACGAGCACAACCGCCAAATGATAAAGAAGATCCGCGGTCTCATACTGAACCTCTGACTTAACATAGTTCTTTGAAGCGATAATAACCTCGGCTGATTCCTCACCAATCTTTTTAAGCATTTTATCAATGCCCTTTTCAAAGAGATAATTCGTGTATGAACCCTCTTTCGGGTGTTTAACTCTGTCAACTATTATGTTATATACATCATATAAAATCTTAGGGTTCGTATCAATCCCTGTCGGAATCTCAACAAGCTTTCCGTCAACAACCTTGCGATAGAAGCAGGATATGTTTCCGGTGTGACACGCCGCTCCGATTTGTTCTATTTTAAGAACGATAGCGTCTTGGTCACAGTCAACAAGCATCTCCTTAACCAACTGAAGATGTCCGGAATGTGAGCCTTTCTCCCACAGCTCCTGACGGCTTCTGCTGAAATATGTCGCGTGTCCTGTCTCAAGTGTTAGTTTAATGCTCTCTTCATTCATATAAGCAAGCATCAGAATCTCGCCGCTTACCGCGTCTTGTGCAACCGCCGGTATGAGTCCTCTGTCATCAAATTTAAGGTCTTTTATAAAATCTGTATTTGCCATTTTTCTGTTTTCCTTTCGTATAAATATTTTATCTTGCCGCCGCAACCGCGTCCGCAAGGTCTATTCTGTCTGTATAAAGCGCCTTTCCGATAATCGCGCCCTCGACGCCTGTCTCTTTAAGAGCCTTGACATCATCAACCGAAGAAACTCCGCCCGACGCTATTATGTTAACGGGAACAGCCTTAACCATCTCGGCCATTGCCGCGATATTCGGCCCTTTTAACATTCCGTCGGTCGCTATGTCGGTATAGATTATATACTTGACACCGATTTCCGCCATCCGTTTCGCCAAATCAACCGCCGAGGTCTCACTGACCTCCTCCCAGCCGCAGACAGCCGCCATTCCGTCCTTTGCATCGATTCCGACAGCAATCCTTTCGCCGTACCTTGCCACGGCTTCCTTAACGAATTCCGGGTCTTTTAACGCCGAGGTGCCTATTATAACACGCCGGACTCCGCTGCTCAGATACTTTTCCACGACCTCCATCGATCGAATTCCTCCGCCCACTTCAATCGGAACATCAACCGCCGCTGCAATCTTCTTTATCAGATCAAGATTCGGCGTGCCGCCGTTCTTAGCGCCGTCTAAATCCACTATATGGATAAACTCACCGCCGAGTCTCTGCCATCTTGACGCAACCTCACACGGGTTATCGGCGAACTTCGTCTTTTGCGAATAATCGCCCTGCACCAGTCTGACGCACGCCCCGTCTATAATATCAATCGCAGGATAAATCGTCATATGTCTCAGTCCTCCTTTAATTCTCTCTTTACATCATCCACAAGCGAAAGAATCCTCTCGCGGTGAATTTTAAGACTGACCCTGTTTACGATAAGCCTTGCCGATAACTCACAAACGTCCTCAAGAACTTCAAGGCCGTTCTCTTTAAGCGTCTTTCCGCTCTCAACAATATCCACAATAACTTCAGATAACCCAACCAGCGGTCCAAGCTCAACCGAACCGTTGAGCTTGATAATATCGACTGTCTGACCCTTGACGCGGTGGAAGTAGTCACGTGCAATATGCGGATACTTGCTCGCAACTCTCATTATGTTTCTTCCATCAAGCCGTCCGCGCATTGAAGCGGGGCCGGCAACCGCCATTCTGCATCTTCCGAAGCCTAAATCCAAAAGCTCGTACACATCCTTGCCGCTCTCCAAAAGCGTGTCTTTTCCCACAACTCCTATATCCGCCGCCCCATACTCGACATAGACCGGTACGTCGGACGCCTTGACAAGAATAAACTTAAACTTATTTTTCTCATCGGTAAAAATCAGCTTTCGCGTCTTTGACTTCATCTCTGAAACGTCAAAGCCAAGTTGCTCAAATATCTCAATAGAAAGCTCTGCCAGCCTGCCCTTTGCGAGAGCAACGGTTATGTATTGAGACGCTGTATCACCCTGAGTGCAAACTCGGTCTGACAGAACAGTCATAACCCTTTCGATGCCCATTGCCACGCCGGTGGCGGGAAGCTCACGCCCGAACTTCGCCGTCAGATTGTCATATCGACCTCCCGAACAGATGGGAAAGGCAACACCCTTAGCAAAGCCTTTTATAATTATTCCTGTGTAATAGTCGAGATTCGGAACCATTCCCAAATCTATGGCAATATATTTTTCAAGACCCTTGTCCTTTAAAATCTCATAGACCTGCATCAGATTTTCAAGAGCCGCACGGGACTTATTACTCAAAATATCGTTTTTCAGTTCCTTCTCTACTATATCAATATCGCCGAAAAGCTTCGGCATTTCACAGAAAGCAGCCTTTAGACTTTCTGATATATTCAGCCGTTCAAGTATAGCGTTTATAGCAACAAAATCCTTGTCATTTATCTTTGCTCTAAGCGTGTCGCTCTGCTCTGTATCAAGCCCGGCGAGTTCACTAAGCCCCTTGAAATAATCAACCTGACCCATATCAATCTGAAAATCGGTTATGCCGAACTTCAAAAGCGCCTCAATCGAAATTTCGATAACCTCCGCATCTGCGGCGGCACTTCCGTCACCCATAAGCTCTATCCCCACCTGTGAAAATTCACGCTGTCTTGCATTACTGAAGGCCTCATCGTTCCTGAAGGCGCTTCCCGAATAAGCAATCCGATAAGGAAGCTCACCGAGCGGCTTTGTCGCCGCAATTCTCGCAACCGAGGTTGTGAGGTCGGGTCGAAGCGCAAGCATCCGCCCGTTATTATCAAAGAATTTAAACATATTCTCTGCCTTGGTGACCGCCGCATCATAAACGTCATAATATTCAAAGGTAGGCGGCTGAACCATATGATAGCCGTGATGGGCAAAAACCTCCTTCGCCGCTGTCTCAATTTTGAACTTCGCTTCACACTCGTCCACAAGCATATCGGTAAGTCCCTCAGGCGTGTGTGTATTTCTGCTCTCTGTCACGTTATCACTCTCCTGTTTTTTGCATTTTAAAAATGATTATTATTAAACTATTATATTATACCACTTTAGATTAATGCCGTCAATTACTAAAATGCTCAATTTCACAACTTTTTGTACGGATAGCGCCAAAGATATGCCGGAGAAAATTCGCATATCTTGTTGTCACAGTGCCGACACGTTTTCCTATAAAATTCAAAAAATATATTTTTGTGAAATCTCGCCTCCTCATCACTCAGACAGCACATCATATAAGGACATTCGTCACAGCAGCATTCTATTATGTTTCCCCAAACATCATAATGCATACCGTTTCCCTGACAGCTTCTTCCCTCGTTCCCCGGCGTCAGCCGAACCCCCGAATCGATAATCAGTTTATGTCCCGATATTCTCTGAACTATGCTATAAAATTTCATTTTAACCCATACCCACATTCTCTCTTTAAAATCTTCACTCATAATATTACCTCCTATTTATCTTTAAATTATATAACGTAATAGTCTATATGTCAATATATCTTTTGTAATAATATATTATGTATGCATTAGATTAAAGGAGATGTTGCAATTTTGTTAAAATTAAACGCAATAGACTTGCTCGAAAAAAAGGGTAAAACCAAATACTGGTTATATAAACAAATGGGAATGAGTTATCAAAACTTCACACGTATGATAAACAATGAAACAAAATCTGTCAGATACGAAAATTTAGAAGCTATGTGCTATATTTTAGAATGTAAAATTGACGAACTTCTCGTTTTTGAAGATGAGAATTAATTCGATATTTTTTGGGGAAGAGGAGATACCGCAAAGCAAACGATGGCTTTTATCTATGATAAAAGCCGAGTAAGCGAAGCGAACATCGACAAGGTGAAGGACGATTAATTCAATATTATTTTTACCGTTTTATTCAGCTTCGCTTATCTGATATAAATTTTACTGCCGAATATCCCAAAACTCCGCATACCGTGCCTATAATCATTCCGCACAGGACATCGGTGAGATAATGCACATACAAATACAACCTTGAAAAAGCAAGCACCAGAGCAAGAACAAGCATCACCGTTCCAACTCTCTTATGCCTGCCGAGCAGGACGGCAACCGTTGCCGCAAACGCCGCGGAGGTATGCCCCGACGGGAATGAATAATCCATCGGCTTCGTTATAATAAGCGTAACCGCCGTGTTAATATCAAACGGCCGTATCCGTGCCACAAGCGGCTTAATAACCATATTACATATCAAAAGTGAAAACAACAGTGACACAAGCACGGAAACGCCGGCCTTCCGATAACGGTTAAAAAAGAGCATGACTATTCCTATCACTATCCACACAATCCCCGCCGAGCCAAGACTTGTAACAGCCGGCATAATCTTGTCAAGAAACGGATTTCGTATATTTTCAGCTATAAAATCCAGTATTTTTAAATCAAACTCGGTTATTGTTCCTATCACAATATCACCCCAAAATTAAAGCTGCGGCAAGCCTGTCCGCACTTACCGCAGCAGATTTTTCAGAAAATGTTACAGAACGTTTGCCCTGAGTTCCTCTGCCGACATCGGCGAAAGATAAGCGGGGGCAACGTCAAACACTGTCTTGCAGCCGCTTACGCCCTCTTTATTCATTCTGTAAGCCGCACGGGCATATGCAACAAGAACCGATGAAGTAAACTCGGGATTGGAATCCAGTTTTAAGCTATACTCGATAATATGCGTCTTTTCATTGTTCAATCCGGTGTTACCGCAGCGAATAACAAATCCGCCATGCGGAATTCCGCTGTGGTCACGCTCCATCTCCTCCGCCGAGATAAAGTGAACTGTTGTATCATAATCCGCAAAGTAATTCGGCATGGTCTTAATTTCGTTTTCGATTCTCGCCTTATCCGCACCCTCTTCCGCTACCACAAAGCATTCTCTTGTGTGCTTTTCTCTCGTGGTGAGTTCGGGATTCTTGCCACTTCTGACCGCTTCAAGCGCCGCCTCAACCGGGATTGTGTACTGACGGGCATCAAGAACACCGTCGATTCTTCTTATCGCATCCGAATGGCCCTGGCTCACGCCCTTGCCCCAAAATGTATAATCCTTTCCATCGGGAAGGATAGCCTGTGCATAAAGTCTGTTGAGCGAGAACAGGCCCGGATCCCAGCCAACCGAAATCATCGCAACCTTACCGGCTTTTCTTGCCGCCGCGTCAACGTTTTTAAAATGTTTGGGGATATTCGCATGGGTATCGAAGCTATCGATTACATTAAAACTTTCAGCAAGCTTCGGCGTCTGAACCGGAAGGTCAGTCGCGCTTCCGCCGCAAAGAATAACCACATCGATATTCTCTTTGTGATTCTCTATATCATTAAGGCTGAAAACCTTTGTATCTTCCTTTAATGTCTTGACATCAGAAGGATTACGTCTTGTGAATACTCCGTAAAGCTCTGTATCGGGGTTCTGTGCTATTGCACATTCAACACCTCTGCCGAGGTTGCCATAGCCGGCAATTGCAATTTTAATCATTATTCTATACTCCTTTGCATATTTTTAGTTAAAATGCGGGTCGTATGACCCGCATTAATTTTAGATATTAAACTTATCGTGAATAACCTGTACCGCACGTTCTGCTTTTGCGGCCTTTATAAGAACCGAAACCTTAATCTCTGATGTCGCAATCATATGAATATTGATGTCTGCGGCGAAAAGTGCCTCGAACATCTTTGCGGCAACGCCCGGGTTTGTAACCATACCCGCACCAACGATAGAAACCTTGCTGAGGTCATTGCGGCTGTTTACGCTTTCATAGTTGAGCACGCCCTTGAGGTCATCGATAACCGCAAGAGTTTTGTCTATATTGCTTTTGGTAACGGTGAAGGCAATATCCTTTTTCCCGTTTCTGCCGACTGACTGAAGAATCATATCGACGTTTATATCTTCCTTCGCCAAAGCCGAGAAGATTCTGAAAGCAATTCCCGGGATGTTGTCAACGCCGATAACAGCGATTCTTGCAACATCATTGTCTCTGGTAACACCTCTGATTAACATTTTTTCCACGTTAGTAGCCTCCTTAACAACGGTTCCTTCAACCTTTTCAAAGCTCGATTTAACCTCAAGCTTAACATTGTATTTCTTTGCCATTTCAACCGAACGGTTATGCAGCACGTTTGCGCCGAGACTTGCCAGTTCAAGCATTTCGTCATAAGTGATTTCAGCAAGCTTTCTCGCATTCGGAACAATTCTCGGGTCAGCGGTATACACACCGTCAACATCGGTGTAAATCTCGCATTTATCCGCATTAAGCGCCGCAGCAAGCGCAACGGCCGATGTATCGCTTCCTCCTCTGCCGAGGGTAGTTATATCATCATATTTATTAATGCCCTGAAAACCGGCAACAACAACGATATTACCGCGGTCAAGTTCAGACTGAACTCTCTCGGTATCAATTCTGCCTATTCTCGCATTGCTGTATACGGCGTTGGTATTAAATCCCGCCTGCCATCCGGTAAGCGAAATCACCGGATGGCTGAGCTTCTCGATTGCCATTGCCAGAAGTGCAATCGAAATCTGCTCGCCGCTTGACAGAAGCATATCCATTTCGCGTTTTGACGCGCCGGGGTTAATTTCGGCCGCCTTTTCAATCAAATCATCCGTCGTATCTCCCTGAGCCGAAACGACAACAACCACACTGTTGCCCGCCCTTGCGGTTTCAACCACACGGCTTGCAACATTATTCACTCTTTCAGCGTTGGCAACCGAGCTTCCGCCGAATTTTTGTACTATAAGTGCCACTTTCTATCCCTCCGTTTTACAGTCATAGGCAACCGCACCGATATTATCGGCCTCCAGCATATAAAGCCGCCAGTTGCTCATATCAGAATCTATATATTTTTGAAGCTTCTCTTCAAACCTCTCATTATCTCTGCTTACAATCGCAACAACAGTCGGTCCCGCTCCGCTTAAATAAACGCCGAGTGCCCCTGCGCCGTATGCTTTTTTAAACAGGCTGTCAATATGCGGAACGAGCTTCTTTCTGTACCGCTGATGAAGCCTGTCATCGACAGCGGCACGAAGATTTTCGTACTTGCCCGACATTATGCTCGAAACAAGCAAGGCGCTTCGGCTTAAATTGAACACCGCGTCAGTCATAGGGATATTCTTAGGCAGTATGCTCCGCGAGAGCTTTGTCGCAAGATAAAAATCCGGAACAAATGCCGCAAATCTCAAATCAGACGGAATATCATTCTTATCAAAGAACACCCTATCCTTATACCGCGCCGTTACAGTCATTCCGCCGAGTATCGCAGGGGCAACATTATCGGGATGTCCCTCTATTTCTGTTGCAATATTCAAAAGCTCATTTTTTGAAAGCCTTGCTCCGCAAAGCTTGTTTGCGGCGAGAAGGCCGCTGACGATGCCCGCACTGCTGCTTCCGAGGCCGCGTGTTATCATTATGTTATTTTCAAGCTTTAAATGTATGCCCTTCGGCTTATACGAAACCTTGTCAAACACCGCCATCATAGAGCGATAAACAAGATTTCTCTCGTCAGTAACAAGATACTGTGCCGAATCGTCAAGGATTTCGATATTCAGGCCGTCGCCCGCCTCTTCCGCATACACATAATTATAAAGTCCCAGAGCAATCCCAAGACTGTCAAAGCCCGCTCCCATATTTGCACTGGTTGCGGGAACCTTTACCTTAATCATTATTCAGTCACCAGCCTTATGCTTCCAAGAATATCATACCCGGAAAGCTCAGCCTTTTTAAATTCTTCAAATTCGTATCCCGACATCTCGGGTGTAAAGATAGCGAACTCGTTCGCGTATTTTTCGCCGTCAAGAGTAATAACATTAAATCCCTCGCGGCAGAAATCCGCACTGTTCCTGCCCGAAAGCCGAACATAGAATCTGAACGACTGTTCGTTTGCATCTCTGAGATAGCCTTCCTCGCCTTCCGTCCAGCCGAGCTCAATATGCTTATGCTTGTGCTTAACAATATCGATTACGTCCGATACAACCGCACTTGCGGTCGGAAGTGAGCCGGCCCCCCTGCCATAGAACATAACGTCACCTAAACCCTCGCCTCTTACCAGAATTCCGTTAAACACGTCATCAATGCCGGCAAGCGGATGGTCTTTTTTCAGAATAACCGGGCAAACCCTTGCATAAACACCGTTTTCAGCGCGGTCCGTCATTCCGACAAGCTTGATTACACCGCCGAACTCAGCCGCATACTCAACATCTTCAAGGGTAATCTTCGTGATGCCCTCAGTTTCGATTTTTTCGCTGTCCACCGCCTTACCGAAAGCAAGAGATGCCAAAATCGCAATTTTCCGACAGGTATCATATCCCTCAACATCGGCAGTGGGGTCTTTTTCGGCATAGCCGTTCTCCTGTGCGCCTTTAAGCGCCGCCTCAAAGGTAGCACCGTTCTTTATCATCTGAGTCAGGATATAGTTTGTTGTTCCATTTAAGATGCCTATAATGTCGGTCAGCTCGTTTGAAACCAGACTTGAATACAACGGGCGAATAATCGGAATACCTCCGCCGACGCTCGCTTCAAAGAGGTAGTTTATATTCTTGTCTTTGGCGATTTTAAGAAGCTCCGTGCCATGCTTTGCAACAAGCTCTTTGTTAGAGGTTACAACGTGCTTTCCTGCAAGAAGAAGCTGTTTTGTAAACTCATATGCGGGTTTTGTTCCTCCCATAACCTCAACGACAAGACCGATTTCCGGGTCATTTAAAATGTCATTAAAGTCTTTTGTAAAGCATTTAAACTTGCTGTCGGGGAAATCCCTCAAATCCAGAATTTTTGCAATCTCAATTTCCTCACCACAGCGTTTCTTCAGCGAAGCCTGCGTTGTAGAGATAATTTCGCCTACACCGCCGCCGACAACACCAAATCCCATAATTGCTATCTTCATCTGTAATCATGTCCTTTCTTAGTGCATATCTATGAACCGACTTCGTTCCGCAGCGCAAGTTCAAGCGCCGCATATTAATCAGTTCTCAAACTTGTTTATAACAAGTCCCGTAACAAGCTTAGGCCAGAAGTATGTAGACTTCTGGGGCATTTTTTCGTTTGCCGATGCAACATCGCGAATTTCAGATATCTTAGTCGGATTAATCAGAAAAGCGCATTGAAATTCTCCTCTTTGAACCGCCTTGACAGCGTCAGCCGCATCGCGCATATATACAAGGTTTTTCTGATTCTTCATATTTTCTTCATCGATTCCCAAATACTTTTCGATAATCAGCTTGTGAAGAACCGTTACATCCAGATGTCTGTATGCCTCGGATTTATCCGGTTCGGCCGCGTCAGCCGCGGCGAGGTTTTTAAGTCTCAAAAGATAATAATAATTTCCGCCGGTGTATAGGGCAAAAAGCTTATCATCTAAAGCCTCCGCCAATTTATCTGTTATTATGCTGGCATAATCTCCCTCAGTAAAATAAATCTTTGCCGCCGAGAAGTCCTCAGTCAGGAAGCCGACCAGCATAGTCTCATCGAATCTGTCAATGTTTTTTATCAGCCTGTGCGTCGGAAAGACGAACAAGCCGCTGTTCGATGCCGAAACAAGCATCATCATAACATAGTCATAATCCTTTGTTCCGACCTCGCTTCCGTCCGCTGCGTGCCTTTCACGCCTGTAATTCAACGCGGTTTCGTATCTATGGTGACCGTCCGCAATATAAATCCGCTTATTAGCAAAAAGCGTGGTGATTCTGTCGAGAACAGCCTTATCCTTTATAACCCAGATATTCTGTTTGACTTCCTCTGACGTGGTGAATGTAACATCCGGCTCGTCCTCGCTGTTCGCCTCAATCAAACGTGCAATAGTTTCCTCCTCATCAAGATACAGCGAATAAATAGGACTTGTGTTCGCGCCCGTGGCATACATAAGCCTAAGTCTGTCGTCCTTCGCCTTAGAAATCGTCTCTTCATGCGGAAGAATCACATTCTCTGAAAACTCAGCCAACTGAACAAGTGAGATTATTCCCTTTAAGGAATGTGCGGGTTTCCCGTCGTTAAGCGAAAAAATCTGCTCATAAATATAGAAGGCAGGTTCATCCTCTCTGACCAATACCTGTTCGTTTATCCATTTATTCAAATAATCTCCGCTTCTTGTATAGCGGTTGTTATCGTCCGTATCACTGTCGAATTCCATACCGTCATCTATTCTGACTATATTATATTCGTCCTTATTGTAAAGCTCTTGTTGACCGTCCGCCGATATTATATCATAAGGCGGCGCAGTAACAGAATCAAGATTGTTAAACTTCTCTGTATTATACCTAAGTCCTTTAAAAGGTACAACCTTTGCCATTTTTAACTTCCTTTCGAAAAACTGAATTTCAATATTTAGTTATATTAAATAGGCTTTTCGTTTTGATTAATTTTAGAAAACTGTCCATTTTTATGTATAAAAAGACTAATATATAAAATGATACAACAAAAATCGGTATCCGTCAAGGTTTTTTTGAGTTTTTTATGTAAATAATTGTTACGAAAAAAAAAGAATTTTTATAACGCTTTTACAAATACTATCTTATGTAAATACATTATCATAATTGATAGGAGGGAAAATCTATGGGAAAGTTCTCAACAGGTCTCTTTGCAGGAACAGTTATCGGCGTGGGAATGTCAATGCTTGACAAGCGTACGCTTCGCCGTGCAAAGCGTATGGCAAGGCATATGATGTCAGAAATTTCGCATATTTGTATGTAAATAAAAAACAAACCCTATTTCGTGAAAAATTTCATTTTGATTTTATCAAATTTTTTCGACACGCTCAAGCCCCCGCATTAATAAATGCGGGGGGCTGAAAAATTAATCTTTATTTAGCCGAATGCAATCTGTATATAACCGTCGCTACCTCCGCACGCGAAGCGTTGTCAAGCGGCGAGAAATTATTTACCGCATCGCCGTTCATATATCCAGCCTTTCGGCAAGCATATACATAATCACGTGCCCAGTCGGAAATCTCGCCGTTGTCGGCGAAAACCTCCGGGCTTGTTTCTTTCAGATCAAAAGCACGGCTTAAAATAGCCGCCATCTGTTCACGTGTAATGTTGTCATCGGGCGCAAAAGAATTTTCGGTTACGCCGCCAACGATTCCTTTATCGGCAAGAGCGCCGATATAGCCTATCGCCCAGTGACCTTTTACATCACCGAACTTCTCCGCCGCCGAGGCCTTATCGTCAAGCTTTAAGAATCTCGCCATTACCGCTGAGAACTCGGCTCTGGTGATGCTTGCGTCCGGCTTGAATGTGCCGTCGCTGTAACCGTTCATTAGCGCGTTATCATATACATATTTGACATTTGACTCTGCCCAATGCCCGGCTAAATCCGAAGGATATTTAATTGTTGCCTGCGGCTTATTGCCGGAATCCGCCGGCTTATTCGGCTCGGCCGTGTTGTCGGGCTTTGTCTGATTTGTGCCGCCTGTTCCGTTATTCCTGCTGCCGCCGGTATTCGTTCCGCCGCCGGTATTGTTATCGTCTTTTTTATCGTCATCCCTTTTGCCGTCGTCCGGGTCTGTCGGATTTGTCGGCGTAACCGGATCGGAAGTTTCGCTTTTTTCAACAATATTAAAAGTTGAATCCAGTGTTATATTGTTCCAAGAAAGCCTAATCGTATACTTTCCCGCAGGGAAGGTCTCTTTATCTATATCGAAGATTGTTGAATATCTGAATCTCGAAGTCAGCGCATTGTTTTCCTTGACAACACCTCCGTCTTTAATAATAGACACAGTAACCGGCGTAGTATTGTCCTTTGAAAACCTTGCATTTTCACTTATTTCAAGCTTTGTACCTTGTTGAACATCTCCGCTGTAGGCCGGATTAAACGGCGGTACAATCTTAAACCCGATCTTCTCGGATGTGGGCACTGTTTTAATGTCTCTTTCCTGAACAGACACCTCGGGACTTTCAATGGTCACATTTGTATACATCGAACCATCAAAAGAAATATCGTCACGTACCTTAAATCTAAAATCCGCAAGCTTTCCGGACCGATATATATTACTGTCCTCTTTCACCCCGCCATAGACAAGAACAAGAGTTTTCCCGTCCGAGGACATATTATATGCAAGCGATTTTGAACTTCCTATATCATAAAATTTAAAGACGCTTCCCGATACAGCCTTTCCGTCTTCAAACTCAAGTGCCTCTCCTGTATAAGGATCAACCGGCTGAAGAACCTCGGGGTCAAACTTTATCAAACAGCGAAAAGCAATTATTCCTCCCGCATTTTCTACGTCTGCCTCATTAAATTTTAAAGATAACCCGTAATCAAATACATTTCCCGCTGTCACGGTATCTGATTCAACAACATAATCAAACTGAACCGGAATCTCACCGTCAGCAAAAACCGATGCAGAACCGAAACTTAAAAGTATCATCATTGCCGCGATTAACGCGGACAGAGTTTTTAATTTTTTATTCATATGTCATATCCCCTAAAGTATATTGAATTTGTTTAAAACCAAAATAAATTTATTGAATAATCGTCCTATGCCCATACAGCCGCCAAGCCCGGCCGAAATGAAAAATTATCTTGATTTTTGCCTTTCCTGTTTTAAAAAAAGGTGCGGCGGAGTGCCGCACCTTTTCTAAATGCTCTAAACTTTAAGTCTATCGTCCTTAAGGCTGAGTTGTATCCTGTTTTGTTATACCGTTCATTATATTAAATGAATAATAACCGGGGTTTTCGCCTGATGTTATAGCTCTGATTATTTCAGCCTGATCGTCAGTTGAGTACTTCAAATCGCCGTCTAAATCACCCGAGAAATATCCACCGACAAAACCATTATTCTCTTTAGGATATTTATTTTCATTCAACAAAGCCTTCTTTATCATCTGCCAGTCAAGGATATTATACCACGCATCACCACTCGCCGAAAGCATAGCATCTTGATCAGCAGCTATCGAGAACGTATAACTCTCGGTTGCAGAATCGCCGCTATAAGTTTCGTTTTCTGTTTTAACCGTGAAGGTATACGTGCCAGAAGCATTATTATCGAATACATATGCGCCGGTCTTTTCATCCGGTGTAATCGAAACTGTTTCCGATCCGGAATCACTCTTCTTTGTTATTGTTACAGTGTTCCTATAACCGTTTGCCGCGTCATTAACCTTTATCGATACATAAATATATGTGCCGTTGGTCTTTCTGTAAGGTGTAAGAGCGTTGTTTTCACTCTCCGGCATAAATCCGCTAATCCAATCTGTTGCGCCTGCATAGGTCTTAACCTTTATACCACTCGGTGCAGCACTATCAAAGGTAACCTCTGTTGAGTTATAGCCTTTGTGGTTCGCCGCATCGGTTACAACAAAGTAAACTCTATAAGGTGAATTAACTTTATAAGCGCTGTCTGTTGCGGGAAGTTCAATAAGCTTTTCTATATCTTCTATAGAAGATATAGCATTTTCGCTTATTGCCTGTGTATATGCCTTAACGGTATAAGCTACTTTCGTTACTTCTGTACCCTGATCGGTAATTGTCGGAGCCAAGGTTTTGTATCCCTGAGCATCTCTATCGCCTACCGTAATTTGAGTAACCTCAGGGTTATCAGCATCCATCTTAAGCGCTACAGATGCTGACTCTGTTTCGTTGCCTGCCTTATCTGTTACCTTAAACGTGATATTTCCGTTATAGTTCTTAAGATTATCACCTGTGATTGTAATTGTTTTTGATTCTGCGCTGAAATCAAAGCTTTCAACATCAACATAATTTCCGTCAAGCTTGTACGCAAGAGTATTAAGTCCGCTTAAACCGGTAGCTTTAGAAGCAGCAAGCCCGCTTACATCAAGCGTAACATCGCTTGACGCATTTTGAACACCCTCGAATTTAACATTCGCAACATCTACTGCGGGCTTGGTATTATCAAACCAAACCTTCTCGCCTAATTTTAAATCATATATCTTATATATAGCATTATTGTCATCACCGACACGCGCTATAACATAATAGTTTGACGTTGTGGGATCGTTCCCGCCGCCGATTGCCATTTCACCGTTCGATCCAACAGTTCCGGTTGCATTTGTGAACGTGTCTTTAGTTGCATCGGGCACTGTGCCGTCTTGGGCATATGCTCCAAACTTAACTTCTACCGCTGTATCTGCCGCTGTTACCGTATTATTATAGGTATTATTTGTCCAGCTCTGGTTCTCCGGTACGGTTATTGTCGCAAAGTCACCACTCGGGATAACAATAACCTTCTCCTCACTTTTATCAATACCAATCTGATCAGCTTCACCGCCTATACCCTTAGCAATCGCGAGGTTAGGATTTGATATCTTAATGTTCTTTACCCCATATGCCGCATCAGAGTCAACCTTAAAGTTAACTGTTGCGAATACACTCGCATTAGTGATTGTTGTCTCGGTTGCGCTTGTGTTATCGTTGAATACAACGGTTTTGTCAGCCTCTTTATATGTCACGTTATCTCCTGTTACACTGCTATAAGTTAATCCTGCATCGGCTTCTATTTTAAAGCTTACCATAGCCGCCGCAACATTTGTTGAAACACCCGAAATTTTAATCGGAACCGAAATAATCGTATCTGTTCCTTCGACACTTCTGATGAATCCGTTATCTTTTCCATTTATCGTATCAATGCCGATTTTAACATCAACAGCTTCATAGTAATTCGTAAAGGTTATTGTGCCTTCTGTGCCCACCTGTGTAACTTTTACCGTATATGTCACCGAAGAATCATTCTCGGTAAGTGCCGGTGCAGTAAAGATATAGTCATTCGAATCATCTGCTTTTGTTGCCTCAACAGTCGCGTCACCTTTTTTTACTTCAACAGTTGTAATATTTGTACCCGTTATGGTGTATACTTTTTCTGTTTGTACTCCATAATAGTTTTTACCGTCCTGCATAACGGTATTGCCGTCTTTTACGCTGAATGAGTTAGCCGTAAAACTAACCGTTGCTGATCCGCCAACATATTCATAGGTCTTTGCTGCGTCAGAATCATCTACAAACATTGTATTTCCTGCAAGAGTTGAAAGAACATCTGTACCCGTTGCAGCAGCAAGAGCCTTAAACTTAAACGAGCCAACCGTGGTCGCCGTTGTGCCTACTGTAAGGTTCTCACCAACCATATAAACATAATTGTCAGTTGTGCCTTTCTTTATAGCCGTGCCAAGTTGACCGCTTACTGCCGGTGATGCAAATTCAAGCTTGGTTGCGTCATACTTTGTGTCGATAGTATATGCAGCCACGTTGATCGAAGTTGCCCCTGCATCTGTCAAATCTGACACAGACGCATTAACCGTTACCGTGAATTCATCACCCGGATGGATTGTATCTTTGTCAACAGCATAGCTGACTGTTATCTTTCCGTCAGCATTTCCCGCACCGGTAACATCAGCGAAAGCTGAAAGCGGCACCGCAATGGTTGTGACGATTAATGCCAATGTCAACATTAAACTCAAAAATTTTTTCATGTTTTTAGTCCTCCTAAGAATTTAATAAGATGTGTTTTATATTATGAGTTTATCGGGCTACGCCCTTATAATGCACTTAAGATTTAATTATTCATTTGTTGTTTCCTGTGCCGAATCAGCATTAGTCAACGCCGCGCGAGCCGCGCTGATCTTACTTGCGCTAAAGTCCGTGTTACCATTTATCAAAAGCTTAAACATACGATATTCAGAAAGAGTTATTCCATCCTTACCATCATAATCTATTGCAGATGCGATAACATCATTCGGCTGACTATTATTGATTACATAATTCAAGGCTTCAGCTCTAGTAAGTTCTACCGCCGCTTTGTTTGCCGCATCGGCCAGTGCTGCACTGAACTTTTCATCATCTGTAAAGGCGTCTGCGCCTTCTGCATTCGAAATCAACGCGAGGTTTCCGAATGCAATCTGTGTTGTTGAATCAGCCTTAAGATAAACCGTCTTATGAACATCTACACCGTCAACGGTCGCAACCAAATCAACCTTTGCCGCGAAAGCGTTATCATTCAGCTTAAGAGTTTTTGTTCCGTCTTCAGAGATTTCAATCGCCGCCTTGCCGCCTTCTACTTTGTATGCAATATCCTTATTTTCGCCGTCCACCGCCGCGTTTGTCGGAAGGCTTGCCGCCTTGCCGCCGCCGTTTACATTTTTAAGCGTTTCTTCGACACTCTTGGTCACTTTTTCGGTGTCGACCGGCTTTGCATTAACGCTAAATTCACTTGAAACTACATCATTGAAACCGTCTTTAGCCGCACTGATTGTATAAGTTCCTGCGGCAGTAAATGTCATCGTGTATGTTCCGTCAGCGTTATCTGTTGCGGGCACTACATTTTCTGCATTGCTCTTATCAGTCGCCTTAACGGTTGCGTCCGTGACAGGATTCTCGCCTTGTTTCAATGTTATTGTCACTGAAGTTCCAACGGTTATTGAAGCGTTCGGTACGCCTGTGATTGTCATTGTCTTTTTTTCTTCTTCAACGGTATAGTTAAATTCCGCCGCCGCTGCTACATCGGTTCCGCCCGCCTTAGCAACAAACGTCCCCTTAGACGTTGTGAGTGATGTTCTCGGCGAGAACTTAATCGTCGCGGTTCCGCTGTTTTCACTAACCTCCGCCATCTGCTGGTCAACATACTGAATGTTATTGTTGTTTAATTCTGTTGCCCCGCTGTTATGCGAAAGGAAGGTAATATCACCGGCTGTTAAAGACGCATTTTCGCCGGGGGAAAGTTTAGCGCTAACAACCATATACTCACCCGGTGCGATTTTAACACTGCCGCTTGCAATGTGCCCGGCAGTATATGTTGCTTTTACCGTTTCACCATCGCTTTTAATTACCTGTACGCTTTCAAACGATACTGTGTTTGCAAATGCCGATACCATACAACCGGACATTGCCGCGGCAAGTGCAAGTGCTAATAACTTCTTACCACAATTCTTCATTTTATAAACACCCCGTTTTATAATTAAAATTTTTATATATTAATTTTCATTTTGCCGGTCGTTTTACGGAATATAAATCTCAACGGAATTTTCTGTTTCGGTGATTTTGGCATTAGAATAAAGCTCTTTTATAACCGAGACGGGAATATAGATTCTTCCATCCTTTTCTGTCGGTTTTATGTTTGTTTCCGCCCTTGACGAATTAATAAAAACATCGCCTGTTATTTCACCGCTTTTCATATCGCCTTTAAGCCTTATTTTTAAAGTTTTATATTCTCCGTATGCCGACGCAGTCATTACATTTCCGTCCCACTCAACCGACATACCTATGTTCTCGGCAATATATCTCACCGGAATCATAAATTCATTCTTGTTCTTAAAGGATGCCGCATCTGTCTGTTCTTCTTCGCCATCCACGAAGATTTTAGCTTCACCGGCTGTGAAAATTATGTTTTTGTCTATACTCTTTGGCATCAAAGTCGGCGGTATATTATATCCGCCCACCTTAATATCTATTCCTTCAACGTCATATATTCTGATAACTTGTTTAGTTTCCACATTCAGCGCGGCAAGACCCAAAGATGCCGGCACAAACCTCAGCGCCGACTTTTCGGTTGAATTCCATACCTCGCGCGGATTTTTCGCCGTCATCACAAACGAGAAGAGCCTTCCGTCTTTTGTTATCAGGTTATCCTTAAGTGTTGAATCAATAAAGGTAAACGAAATTCTTCCCTTTTCCATATCAATGGATGATTCGATATCCCCCGCCGATTTAACAAGCGAATCTTCGCCGGTCATAACCATCGGAGCGCCGTCTTTTGTCTTTATATCAAATTTATTTTTGTCATATTCAAAAGAGAAGGTAACGGCACAAATAGCGCCGAGCGACTTAGGTACAGCAATATCATAGTTTCTTATATCGACATCAACCACAAGCTCACCCGTTTGATCATCCATAATCTGCGGCGCAAAGTATAATTTAAGCTTTGACTTTGTTTCAGCGCCCACTGTAACACACGATGACACCATCAGAACCGCCGATATAATTCCTGTAAGAATTCTCTGTCTGAACCTCATTTTATCCGCCCTTCTTTTGATATATTTTGATTTAATTATTAAGCATCACAGTTCTACCTTCGGTAAGAGCTCTCATACCCAAAAAGCTATCCCACAGATAATATCTGACTTCAAGCTTGGCTCCGATTGTGATATTGCTCACATCAAAGCTGATTGTATACGATTTTGACAAATCATCTACAATCTGTGTCGCCTTAGTCAGTTTTGTATCCGGATCATAAAGTTGCGCAATCAAGACTCCTTTGTTGCCGGGAGTTACAGCCCTCAGACCTTCTGCTTTAACTTTGCTGTCATCAAGCACCGCCTTACCCGGTTCTAAAACAGCACCGACTACTTTTGCGCTTCCATTGGCATATCTGTTACAATTCAGCAAATACCCCTCGGGCGAATCTTCAAACGGACGAATAATCTCTGTCTTATAGCTCGTTGTTTCAAATCCAACAGAAATATCGCCGCTCGTTTTCTTTATCTCAAAATTAATTGTTCCTATAGTAATCTCTCCGTTCGGAGCAATAGTATCATCAAGCGCAATCCCGTCATCAACAGCATATAATACAGCTATGATATCCGAATGTTTACTTGTAACATTAAAATATTTTTCGGCTGTGCCTATTTTACTTTTAAGAGGTTCTGAAAAGTCCATAGAAACCGCTTCAAGCTCATCTGTATTAAATTCAAGCTGGGTCTGAAACGCCGAAAGGCTATATTTCGCCGCCTTTTCGTCATTAAGCCCCGTCAGTTTTATCGTCGCCTCCGCCGTCTCACCCACAACATACTTGTCATAATCAAATTTTATTTCCAGACCCACCTTATTATCCGGCGTATCCGCCGCATACACACCCAAGGAACACAATATTAACACAGTCGCCAATATAAGGCATATATGCCCGAAAAATCTCTTTACCATAATTATATTCCCCCTCAGCAATGCTAAATGCCAATATTTTACACCAAAAACAAAAAAGGCGCACTCTGCCCGATTAACAAACGGACAGACCGCACCTCTTAAAATGCATAGTCAAAAGTCTAGAGTATAATATGCGTCAAAATTTTAAATATCAAATCAGCACACACTTGTCAAGCCCTTTTGTTTAATAATTTTAACAATTTTAAAGTTTTTAATTTCTTTTAGGATAAATCTTTATTTTGTTATATCACTTTGATATTTTTTATCAAGTAGTTTTATGAACAAATTTTGCCTGTTTATTTTGTTGCATTTAAACAAAACCCATGCAGGCGCACGGGTTTTATTATATATAATATGATGTAAAATGTCGAAGGACACCTTAATGAAACAATTCTGAATCCCATCAAGTTCTGTCCGCTTTAAATTGGCATTGCAGAATCTTAAAACAGCTTTTCCACCTTATCAAGCTCGGACTTAAGAACGGTAACGCTCAAACCGTCGGGCGTAACCGCCGCATACTCGCGTTCGCTGTAGTTATAATATTTGACTGAACTTTCACTTCCGTCCTTCATCTTAAACGTCATCGTCATATACGGCTCTCCGCTTGGCTTATATCCTTCGGCAATCTCTTTAAACATGACCCCGATAACTGTCTGGTACTTACTCTTGAAGTCTTTTTCAGTTGTCTCGTTTCCGTTTATAAGCCAGCCACCCTTATCCTCTTCACCGGTCTTTAGCTCATATGACTTATCACCGTATCTAACCTTAACCGTATCAACATCCTTAATGTTTTTAATATAAATCAGCTTACTGATATACTCGGAAGGGTTCATCGCGGCAAGGGCATCACGGATACTTCGGTCAGTGGTATAAATCTGTGATGTTTTGTTATTCCTGATATAAACCAGCCCCTCAGAGGCTTCGTTGCCGACACTGAAGCTATAACTTTCTTTTTCTGTGTTAATCTCAAACTTATAGTCAAAGCCGGGACTTTCTCCGTCACCCGTGAAGCCTTTTGCCTCTATCTTAAGAAGCTTTTCAAATGCCCCCTGCAGATTCGTGTCGGAAACATCAACATTGCTCCACGGATATTCCATCGACCAGCTTGTTCCCAGCATTTTAGATTTATTTTCTTCCTCGGTGGTTGATCTCACCTTCATAACAAGCCCGGAGTCATTATAAAGTGTAAACTCTTTTATATCAGCAGCATTGCTGAGCGACATCAGCGTTGTGTTTCGGTAATCACTCGGCACTCTTAAAATCATATTAGCAATCGATTCGCCTATGGTATAGATAGTATCGCCGCCGCGGACCATTATGTAATAGCTCCCGCCGGTAGGGACCTTGTCGCCGAGCAAAACCGTCACCGTGTCACCTGAATTCTTTTTAAGCGTATATTGTGTCGAATCATCGCTTATCCCGAATTCCGCCGCCTTTGAAACATCCTTTGTTATCGTCTTTGATGCCGCCGGTTTTGAAAGTGACGTCACTGCCGATGAAAGTGACAGCTTATTCAGCTCTGCTTCGGGCATTCCGGGAATCGTATAGGTATCGTTATCGCCGTCTTTGGTCTTAATTATATCATATTCCGCATTTGGGTTTTTAATATGAACCGACGAAATATTTTCCGAATCCTCGGATAGTATGTAAACAAGCTCGGCTTTTGTTTCGGTTTTGGTATCCTCAGCTTTGCTTTCTTTATCGGAATCCGGTGTCCAGTTTTGGGCGAAGTAATAGCCTCCGCCCAAAACTGCGACCGCCGCGACCGCGATTACGGTATTTCTTATCAATCGTCCTTTTGCGGTCATTTTACAGATACCTCCGTTTCAGCCAGATATAAAGGCCGACAATGATTATTGCCGCCGGCATTACGTCTTGAACAAGAATCGATACCACATTAATCTGTTTCTCTGTCATAGTCAGATTCTCTGCGCTTACCGTTTTTGCTCTGATATTAAGCACATCGTCCTTACCCGTCATATAAGAGAAGGTGTTCAGCATAAAATCACCGTTGATATAGCTTGAATTCTCAAGCAGCTCTTTCATATCCACCGCCTGAACCGAGCCGATTACAAATATCTTTCCGCTGTCCTGCTTCTCGGCAACCGCAGCAATCGTGAGCGGCCCTATATTATAATCACTTCTTCTCTCGGTTGTCTGTGCGGTCAGGTCGGTTATCCCCCATGAATTTGATGAAGTTTTAAGAAGCGGTGTAACCTCGGCATACTGTGGGTTTGTGCTGTTTATACCTATACTGCACGCCGATGGTGTGACAAGAAGCGCATCGCTTTCCTTGAGCTTCTCATTAATCTTATGATCCTGAAGTTCCGGTGCAGGAACCTTTGTTCCGTTTGAGGTCTGAATGACCTTTGACGAATCTGATTCTATAACATAATCACGGTTTACCGTGAGCCCCCAATCGCTAAGATATGCATAAAGCCTGTCAAGCTTTGGCATTCCGGCCGAGAAAGCAAATGCCGCCTTTCCGCCGCCCTGAAGGAATTTATCAAGTGCCTCACACTCCTCCGCCGTGAAGTCGTTAGACGGCGCAAGCGATATTATCAGTGATGCATCCTCCGGAACACCGTCGGTCGCAAGATTGACCTCGCTCACCTCATATCCTTCCTTCTTTAATGATGAAGCAAGCGGAGAAGAAGAATTTCCACTCTCGTTATGCCCCTTTGTAAAGTACGCGTGAACAATGCTGCCTGTTCCGCTGACGTATCTGACAGCTGACGTTATCAGTCTCTCAGCATCGATTGAAACCGAGCCTGTATATTGGCTCTGGCTGTAAATGCTGTTATATGGTATGACCCTGCTTCTGTCTCCCTGCTGAACAATCAATGAACCGGCTGTTATGTCGCTTCCAAACTGTCTTACAAAAGCCGGATCCTCATATGGATCTTTGTACGAAACCTTTATATTGTCGCTTAAATGCTTATAGCGGTCAAGATATTCGCGCACGGTATTCACATATGTTCCGTCTGATGTATCGGAATAGAGCGCATAGATATTTACATCCTCGGTAAGTCCGCCGAGAACCTCTTTTGTCTGTTCCGAATACTCATACACCTTATCGTGTGTAAGGTCAATTTTAAGCGGAAGCTTAGCCGCAACAGTCGAAACGATTGCATTCACCAAAACAACCGCAGCAACGGTCGCCGCGGTGACAATAAGATTGTTCACTCTGACCTTTTTGTCGCTGTACCTTCCGCGCTTTATAACCTGTGCCGTCAGGAAAAGGAAAACGAATATGAAGCTTATATAATAAACAACGCTCTCAAAGTTCAATACCCCCGCCTGAAATTCGGAATACTTATCCATA
The DNA here is from genome assembly GCA_905201285.1 of uncultured Eubacteriales bacterium. Lineage (GTDB taxonomy): Bacteria > Bacillota > Clostridia > Monoglobales > Monoglobaceae > UMGS1820. The sequence continues at coordinate 25,446 of CAJKNM010000011.1, forward strand.
AGCGAGAACCATCGAACTATCGATTTTATCGTTTCGTTTGAAATCCCGGCGGTGAGCGCCTTCATATAGAATACTATTAAAAGCACGCCGAATGTGATAACCGCTGCAATTATCTGACTTTCGGTCAGTGCGGATATGAATGTTCCTATTGCGATAAACGTGCTCCAAAGCAGAATGAAGCCAATATATGTTCCGATAATCTCACTTACGCTTGGGTTACCGAAAAGGTTTAACACAATCGGGTAAACAAGCGACAGAACAAGCGTTGTTCCGAAAACGCCGAGAGCCGCAAGGTACTTTCCCGTTACGATTTTTGAAATGCTGACCGGGCTTGTTAAAAGAAGCTGGTCGGTCTTTCGGCTTCGTTCGGTCGAGAAAAGACCCATTGTCAGCATCGAAATCAAAAACAGATATACCACATTTATGTTAGAAAATACAACGTTCAAGTCGGCGGTCTGGTACATCAGCGCGCCGTTTACAAAGAAAAATGAGCAAAGCGCAATAAACACCCCGGCAAAGATATACCCTACCGGTGAATCGAAAAATGCTTTAAGTTCTCTGTCAAAAATCGCTTTCATTATTCGCCCGCCTCCTCTTTTTTCTCTGTTTCATTAAGTTCAGCCGCATCAGCGCTGATTGCGTGCATAAATACTTCCTCAAGGGTATGGAAGTATACCGACATAGAGTATATCGGGCACCCTGCCGCGGCATATGCGTTAAATATACCCTCACGTATGTCACAGCCTTTTTCTGCGGTCAGAACAAGGTCACAGGTTCCGCGCTCCATACTGCCGAGCGAACTGATTTTTTCTACATTATCTATACCCTTAGCAATCTCAGCCGCCGTCTCGGCATCCGCCTTTATTCTGAGCCTGCACGAATCCGATGCAACGCCCGAGAACTCATCCATTGTCCCCGATGCCGCAATCCTTCCTTTATTTATAATTGTATAGCTGTCACAAACAGCCATAACCTCTTGAAGGATATGCGTGCTGAGTATAACGGTTCGTTCACGGCCGAGTTCGGATATAACGTCGCGGATTTCCATTATCTGACGCGGGTCAAGGCCGACCGTTGGTTCATCAAGAATCAAAACATCCGGGTCGCCTATAAGCGCCTGAGCAAGACCAACTCTCTGTTTATAACCCTTTGAGAGATTTCTTATAAGCCTTCCCCGAACATCGTAGATACGAACCTTCTCCATTATCTTGCGCAGATGTGCCTCTCGCTTTGCCTTGACGCCTTTTAAGTCAAATACAAACATCAGATATTCAAGCACAGTCATATCCATATAAAGCGGCGGCTGTTCAGGCAGGTAGCCAATCATCCGTTTAACCTCTGTGGGATTATCGGCGGCATTTATGCCTTCTACCATTACCTTTCCCGAGCCGGCGGCAAGATAGCCGCATATAATATTCATCGTTGTGGACTTACCCGCGCCGTTAGGGCCGAGAAATCCCATTACCTCACCTTTTTTAACCGAAAAACTTACATTGTCAAGAGCTTTTTTTGTTCCGTAGCTTTTGACAAGGTTTTGAATCTCAATCGCAGGTCTTTCCGTACATTCTGCCATTGAAGTTTCCTCCTTACCGTTTTTATCTGTGCTATTATAATAACATTATTTAAAGAGAATGTCAAAGACTTACGCCGCCTAAATGTGAACATAGTATTAATTTTTTGAAAACAAACCGCTCATTCGACCAATCGTTAAATTACACCGCCCTGCCGTTTTATCAAATACATATCAAAGTAAGAAAATCCAAACCGGCTTATCTCGCTTGACAAAAACGTTTAATTTGTTATAATCAAATATAGACACAATATATGTTGCCGAGAGACTTAATTATTTCGGGTAAGGGAGTGGTTGATATGGTTCGGATCGCAAAAGATACTGACTTAAATTTCGTAAAACATCTTTGGTCTGAGTGCTTTGATGACACTGCCGAATTCGTAGACTGGAATTTCAGTCAAAACTACACTCCACAAAACACACTGATTGCTGATTTCGGCGGCATTCCCGCCTCCGCACTCCAGCTCATTCCATATGATATGAAGCTTTTTAACAGTGACATATCCTGCCGTTATGTCTCCGGCGTTTCCACTCTGCCGAACTACCGCGGGAAAGGACTTGTGCGTCAGCTTTTTGATTTCGCCCTTCCGTATATGTACAGGCTCGGCTGTGGAATAAGCGTGCTTTTTCCCGCCGTGAACGGAATGTATGAAAAGTTCGGCTATCGAACTGTTGGCGAAAGATTTGAATATACCACCTCTCAGCTTTCTTCGGGAATAACCGAAATATCGGAAGAGCTTTTCAAAAAGCTCAATTTTATTTACACTCGTGAAATGTCAGATAAATCATTTTACACAAACAGAAACCGCTTTGATTGGAAACGTATTCTGACCGACTTAATTCCCCTGTCAAACGGAAGAGTTGTTTTCACTGAGTCGGGGTACCAACTTGCATACCCCAATTCGGGAAACGAGCATAAATATATAATAGAAGAGGTTTGCGGATGCGGCCGTGACTTTTTAGATGCCAAACCGACATATCCCATTATGGTTCGTGTGATAAACCTGCATAAATTCCTTCGTATATGCGCCCCGTATATACCTTTTAACGGTGTTTATACTATTAAAGATGAATTTATCCCACAAAACAATATTTCTTTGCGCCTTGCCTCTTCTAATGTATATCCCTGCGATGAACCGGGTACAGAAGTTGACATAGGCGAGCTTTGCAGCGAAATTTTTAAATATGTTCCGCGCTTATATGTAAATCTCCTTTTTTAATGCTAATGAAAGCCTTTAGATATTGAATTTTAATAATTTAAGTGCTATACTTTTGACAAAGTGTGTGCTATCTGATTATATAATACAACATTTTAACTTGTGCAAACCGGGAGGGTGATGAATATGCACATCTACCACAATTCTCAAAATTCAGCATACCGCTTTCCGTTCGGTGCGGTTCCCTGCGGAACCGAAGTCACACTGTGCCTTGACGTAAGGGATGAACGTCCCGCTTCGGTTCAGCTTCGGACATGGTGCAACAACACAGAGGTTTTATATCCGATGACCTTAAGTGATTCTTCCGACGGTTTTGTGTATACGGTTAAAATTAATATGCCGGCCACCCCTTGCCTTTTCTGGTACTATTTCATTGTTGACACTGCTGAAGGGCGTCTTTGGTATGTAAATAATCAAGACGGGTTAGGAGGCGAAGGCATCTGCCTCTCGTCGGAAAGCGACAAGAGTTATCAGATAACCGTTTATAAGGCCGATTTCGCAACACCCGAATGGTTTAGAGGACGTATTATGTATCAGATATTCCCTGACAGATTCTATGGTGAACACAAAAACGGTAAAATTTCTAAAAGCCGCGACGAATATATAATTCACTATAACAGATACGAGCATATCTCGTTTAACCCGCATCCTCATGAGGCCGGACCTGCCTGCAATGACTTCTATGGCGGAAACCTGAAAGGAATAACAAAAAAACTTCCTTATATCAAATCATTAGGCATCGGCGTAATATATTTAAACCCGATTTTTGAAGCATATTCAAATCATAAATATGATACTGCCAACTATAAAAACATAGACCCGATGTTCGGTAATGAAGAAGATTTTTCCGAATTGTGCCGCGAGGCTGAAAAACTCGATATTCGTATAATCCTTGACGGCGTATTCAGTCACACGGGCGCAGACAGTATCTACTTTAACAAATACGGATATTACGGACACGGCGGTGCTTATCAGGATGTAAATTCGCCTTATCGAAGCTGGTATTGCTTCGGTGAGGGAAATTCATATGAAAGCTGGTGGGGCTGCAGCAACCTTCCAAACGTTAAAGAAATGGAACCGTCATACCTTGACTACATCTTACGTGATGATGATTCCGTAATAAAAAAATGGCTTCGCCTCGGCGCATCGGGCTGGAGACTTGATGTTGCTGACGAACTTCCGGATGAATTTATCGCTATCCTGCGTGAGGAGGTTAAAAAGGTTAAGCCCGACGCGGTAATCATCGGCGAGGTCTGGGAGGACGCGTCAAACAAGGTGGCCTATAGCAAGCAGCGCGAATACCTCTTAGGAAGCGAGCTTGACAGCGTTATGAATTATCCGTTTAAGGATGACGTCACCGCCTACATTATGGGTAACATAAGTGCCGATGATATGAACCGCCGCCTTATGTCTATTATCGAGAACTATCCAAATCAGGTGCTTTATTCATTGATGAACCTTCTCGGCACTCATGACACGATGCGTATAAAATCTCTGTTTGGCGGTCTTAGTTCGGACTGCGGCGAGACCCGTCTTGAATCCGGCATGGAGGAACTCGCAACATACAGAGTTCTCTGCGCCGCGTTTATGCAAATGACAATGGTAGGTGTGCCTTCTATATATTACGGCGACGAGATAGGTATGCAGGGCGGACGCGACCCATTTAACAGGGCGCCGTTTACCTGGCATTCGGTTGACCCCGGCCTGCTCGAAAATATTATTCGATTAAGCAAGCTTCGGAACGAGCACAAAGTCCTTCAAACCGGATTCTTTAAAACTCTTATAGCTAAAGACGCAGTATTTGTCTTTGCCAGATACTTCAAAAACAGAAAGGACGCCTTTGGAAATACCGGTGACAACACCTTTGCCGTTTGTGCCGTCAACAGAAGCTTTGAACCACAGTCTGTCCTCGTGGATATTTCTGAATTTCATATATCCTCGCTTAAATGTGGCATCGATAACCCTCGTCCTATTTTGTCTGATAACGGTTATATCAACTTTAATATACCGCCCGTTGGTTATGTGTACATTGAAGGCAAAACAAAATGATGACTCGATAAAAAAGCTTTGTATGACTGACTCGCCATACAAAGCTTTTTTAATTATCAGACCTTATATCCGATATATAAACCTCAAAAACAGACCCGCCCACAATCAGCTGAATCTTTTGTCCTTTAAGATACAGTGAATCGCCAACATTCACGCCATGTTCAAGAGCGGTTCCTTTCACTCTCGTCGCTATTGTCGCTTTCGCCTTGCTCGGTGTGGCCTGAATTTCTTCAACATTCACCCAGCTTACCGTTCCAAGCTCTGTACCGGCATCCGCGTCTACACATTTCTCTCCCTCGCCCACTGCATAAAGCAAGTCGGCCGGCGCCCCTTCACATACATAAACGAACTCATAACTTCGGTCGCCGTCATTATTTCCTATAGTAATTTTATATACCAATGCCACCAGGCTGAATAAAACCAATGCAATTAATATCAAATCTATTAAATTAAACTTCCACAATAACCTTTTTTCCATATTTCCCACCTGCCATATCTATATTATAAACTAACTTATTCACAAATACAAGAAAAATTTTTTCGACATTCCCGGTCGAATAACGTCTTATCCTTATAAACTATAAATCATCCACTCGCATTTTCAGCCAAGCTGTCGCAAAATGTATATGGAAATATTTTGCATTTTATCTATATAGTGTGGTATAATATGTAAAAGAACACAATATATTTTAGATTTAAACCGAAAGGGGTATGGAAATGTTGTTAGATTATAAAAATGCCGGAACAGTGAGAGAAATAGAGAGAAGAAACCCGAAAATTGAGTCATCGACTATGCACACGAGTTTTACAAAATGCGGTGAGGTACGAACCGTGCCTATCGCAAATATTTCGCCGAATCCCAATCAGCCGCGGCGTGAATTTGACAAGGCGGCGCTTCAGGACCTTGCAATTTCAATTATGGAATACGGGCTTATGCAGCCCATCACAATCAGACAAACCGGGCCGTTTAATTATGAGCTTATCGCAGGAGAGCGCCGTCTCACCGCGTGCAAAAGCTTAGGAATGACCTACATACCGGCAATCATTATGCGTGCCGATGATACAGACAGTGCCGTTCTTGCTTTGGTTGAAAATATTCAGCGCGAGAACCTCAATTATATTGAAGAAGCAGAGGCGTTCTGTACACTCATAACCGAACACGGATTAACCCAGGAACAGCTTGCGGACAAGCTCGGAAAAAGTCAATCAACCATAGCGAATAAGATTAGAATTCTTCGGCTCTCACCCGAGGTGCGCCGCATTTTGGTTGAGAATTCTCTGACAGAAAGGCACGCACGCGCTCTTCTTCGGCTTTCCGAGGAAAGACAACAGCTTCGCGTGTTAAAACTTATTGTTGACAGAGGACTTAATGTTTCAAAAACAGAAGAGCTTGTGGACAAGCTTCTCCGTGGGCCTGAATCTGCAATGTGCCAGCCGAGAAATATGCGCGTATTTAAGGATATAAGAATTTTCACAAACACAATAAAACAGGCGGTTGATATGATGCGCCGTTCGGGAATAGAGGCGAAGGCAAAAAAGCAAGAGGATGATTCAAGCATAGAGTATACAATTATCATTCCCAAAAATAAAAAATAGTGTTTTTTCCTCATATGGCTTGAAAATTTCGTATATACAAAAGTTATAAAGGAAAAAGTTAAGATTTTTTTAAATTTTGGCAAAAACACTTGACATTCCTCTCATTATGAAGTACGATTATATTTAGATTTGCACTTATAGAATTAATTTTATACTGCCTGCTATGCCAAAACTTTTGGCTATAAATTCGGGCAAAGGCAAAGTGCTTCAGGAGGGTTTACTATGAGTAAGGTTTTTATACCCGAGGGGTATAAGTCGCCGCTTGGAATGTACGATACGCAAGCGGCAATCGAATTTATAAAAAGTACGTTCGTATCACATTTTACAGAGGCTCTGAATCTTCGCAGGGTCAGTGCTCCGCTTTTTGTCAGTGAGGATAGTGGCCTTAATGATAACCTTAACGGCGTTGAACGTCCGGTTGCGTTTGACATTCCGGACGCGGATAACACACAGGCACAAGTCGTTCACTCACTTGCTAAGTGGAAGCGTATGGCGCTTAAAAAATACGACTTCAAAGTAGGCAAGGGTCTGTATACCGATATGAATGCAATACGCCGTGATGAAGAGCTCAGCAACATTCATTCGGTCTATGTTGATCAGTGGGATTGGTGTAAGGTTATATCAAGAGATGACAGAAACATCGATTATCTTAAAGAAACGGTGAATAAAATTGTCAATGCTCTTTGCGATACTCTTGAAGAGGTTAAGGCCGAATATCCCGCTCTGAATATTAATATCAGCCGAAATGTTAAGTTTGTCACAACCCAAGAGCTTGAAGATATGTATCCCGACAAAACTCCGAAGGAGAGAGAGAATATTATCGCAAAAGAGTTTAAGACGGTATTCGTTATGCAGATAGGCGACTTACTTAAATCAGGGGAAAAGCATGACGGCAGGGCTCCCGACTATGATGATTGGGCGCTTAACGGTGATATAATAATATGGAACGATGTTTTAAACTCGGCATTTGAAATTTCTTCAATGGGTATCAGAGTCGATGAAAAATCACTTGCAGAACAGCTTAAAAAAGCCGGATGCGAGGAACGCAAAGAACTTCCATTCCATAAGGCACTTCTTGCCGGTGAACTTCCTTTGACCATAGGCGGCGGAATCGGTCAGTCGAGAGTATGTATGCTTCTTCTCGGAAAAGCGCATATTGGCGAGGTTCAATGCTCACTCTGGGACAAGAAAACAATAGAAACCTGTAAAAATGCAGGAGTTCAGATTTTATAAACTCACACATTAAAGGGCCGCCGTAAAGCGGCCTTTTATATGTGTCTTTCATAGAATTCAGAGTAGCATATTGATAAATTCATACAACCTATTATAGGAGGAAAACAAAATGATTCAAGTTATACTTGTTCTTAATAAAATTGAATGTTTAAACAGGCTAATTACGGAATTTATGAACAACGGAATAACCGGAGGAACAATTCTTGACAGCCACGGCATGGTAAGAACAGCAAAGGACTTTGGCGACAACCCGATATTTGATATGTTTCGCGAAATATTTGACATTGATGAAACTAACAGCAGCAAGGTTATTTTTATGATTGCCGAGGAGTCACAAGTACGGACTATTTCGAAAATCGTTAATGAAGTAACAGGAGGCCTCCAAAATCCAAATACGGGAATCCTATTCTGCACACCTGTGATTTACATAGAAGGCCTCAGGAAAAACAAACCTCATAAAGATGTTGAAGGAGCGTAATGGTTATGCAATACCGCAAGGACAATAAATATGGCAATGATTTATCGGCTCTCGGTTTTGGCTGTATGCGTTTTACAAAGAAGTTTGGGGTAATTGACCAGGACAAGGCCGAGGCGGAAATGTTACTTGCCCTTAAAGGCGGAGTAAACTATTTCGATACCGCCTATGTATATCCGGGAAGCGAGGTCTGTCTCGGAAAGTTTTTAGCAAAAGGCTATCGCGACAAGGTCAATATAGCAACCAAGCTGCCTCATTATATAATCAAAAATCTTTCGGATGCAGATAAAATATTTGACGATGAGTTAAAACGATTACAGACGGACAGAATAGATTATTATCTAATCCATATGTTAACAGATATAGAAAGCTGGAACCGTATTGTTGATATGGAAATAAAGGATTGGATTTCAAGGAGAAAACAAGACGGACGAATAAAAAGAATCGGTTTTTCGTATCATGGCGGAGGAAAAGGGTTTATCGACATATTAAATGCCTACGATTGGGATTTTTGTCAGATTCAATTTAATTATATGGATGAAAACAGTCAAGCAGGATTGTCAGGGCTCAAAGCGGCGGCCGAAAAAGGGATTCCGGTTATAATTATGGAGCCTCTGCGGGGTGGAAGACTTACAAACGGGCTTCCGGCTGATGCAAAAAAAATATTTGCTTCACAAAAAAAGAAAATGAGTCCGGCGGAATGGGGACTTCGATGGATATGGAATCATCCTGAAGTCACTGTAATACTTTCCGGTATGAATTCTATTGAACAGGTTGAAGAAAATATGAGAGTTGCTTCCGATGCAATTCCGAATTCACTTTCAAGGGACGAGCTTTCAGTGTATCAGGAAGTTAAAAAAATAATTAATAAAAACATCAAGGTTCCGTGCACCGGCTGTGCTTACTGTATGCCATGTCCGCATGGGGTTGACATCCCAACCTGCTTTAGATGTTACAACGTAAAAGCGTCAGACGGATGGTTTAACGGTATAAGAGAGTATCTTATGTGTACTACATTCAGAAAAAATAAATCAAACGCTTCTTTGTGTAAAAAATGCGGCAAATGTGAAAAGCATTGTCCGCAAGCAATTAAAATACGAGAAGAACTTGATAATGTTACAAATGAAATGGAACGGCTGCCTTACAAGTTTGCCCGGACAGTATCTAAAATAGTGAAATTCTAACTAATTCTTGCCATCAGCAAATTTCGCCTCTCGGCATACCTTATGTACGCCTTCGGGTATCCTAAAACTAAAGCTTTGGCTCAGTTTGTTGATTCCAAAGCTTTTTTTTCATTCCCTTGTATTAATCTAAAATAAAAACCCCCAACGAGCAAACTCGTCAAGGGTTCTTAATGTACCGGCGGCGACTTATGTTTCCGGGAGGTCGCCCTCCAAGTATTTTCAGCGCAAAGAAGCTTAACTACTGTGTTCGGAATGGGAACAGGTGTGACCTTCTCGCTATAACCACCGATTATTTCTTTCGCCGGGCAAGTTTGAGTCTCATCTCAACCGAGCCGGTTACTTTTGTAATAAACATATCATATGAAATTTCTTTCGCCGGGCACGCTTGAGAATCATCTCAACCGAGCCGATTACTTTTGTGATAAACATATCATACGATATTTCTTTCGCCGAGCAAGTTTCATCTGAGCCTTGCCAGCCGCTTTTGTGTTTAGATTGATAAAGAGAAGTGTAAGATTATCTCTTACTCACAATTCTAAGTTTTTAGGTCAAGCCCTCGACCTATTAGTATCGGTCAGCTCAATGCGTTACCGCACTTACACCTCCGACCTATCAACCACATAGTCTACGTGGGGTCTTACTTGTTTAAAACAATGGGAAATCTTATCTTAGGGTGGACTTCACGCTTAGATGCCTTCAGCGTTTATTCCTTCCGTACTTAGCTACCCAGCCGTGCCTTTGGCAAGACAACTGGTACACCAGTGGTACGTCCATCCCGGTCCTCTCGTACTAAGGACAGCTCCCTTCAAATTTCCTGCGCCCGCGACAGATAGGGACCGAACTGTCTCGCGACGTTCTGAACCCAGCTCGCGTACCGCTTTA
>CAJKNM010000012.1 GCA_905201285.1 uncultured Eubacteriales bacterium
ATAGATTATGCGAATATGGTGATTTCACTCCGTACAGGACAGGAGCGGGACAGAGAAGAGATCCTGAAAAAATTGGTTGAAATACGTTACGAACGCAACGATATGGCATTTGAGAGAAATATGTTTCGAGTAAGAGGCGACACACTGGAGATTTTTCCAGCTTACTCGCGTGAAAATGCCGTTAGGATTGAGTTTTTTGGCGACGAAATAGAGCGCATAAGTGAAATAAATGTAGTCACAGGGGCACCTTTGCGTACTCTATCACATGTGGCGATTTATCCGGCATCGCACTATGTCACAACCCCTGAGAAGCGTGACAGGGCGATAGAGAGTATAAGGGAGGAGCTTGCCGCACGGCTTGAAGAATTAAAAAAGAACAATAAGCTGATTGAGGCACAGAGGCTTGAACAGCGGACGAATTATGATATAGAGATGATGCTCGAAACGGGTTTCTGTAACGGAATCGAGAACTATTCGCGGCACATAAGCGGAAGAGCGCCGGGAAGTCCTCCGTTTACGCTAATGGATTATCTGCCTAAAGATTTCCTGCTTTTTGTGGATGAGTCGCACGTGACGCTTCCGCAGGTCGGTGCGATGTACGCGGGCGACCGCTCGCGGAAGGAAAGCCTTGTTAAATACGGCTTTCGGCTGCCTTCGGCATTTGACAACCGGCCGCTGACCTTTGATGAGTTCTATGAGAGGATTAATCAGGCGGTCTTTGTCAGCGCAACGCCTGCCGCGTTTGAGCGCGAGCATTCGGCACAGATTGTCGAACAGGTTATAAGGCCTACCGGCCTGCTTGACCCGGCGGTTGAGGTCAGACCTATCGACGGACAGATTGACGATTTATACGGCGAGATTCAAAAGAGAGTCCAAAGGGACGAGAGGGTTCTTGTCACAACTCTTACCAAGAAGATGGCAGAGCGGCTGACCGAATACTTTGAGGAAATGGATGTCAAGGTGAGGTACCTTCACTCTGATGTCCACACGATAGAGAGAATGGAAATCATCAGAGACTTGCGTCTCGGTGTGTTCGACGTGTTGGTCGGGATAAATCTTCTCCGCGAGGGTCTGGACATCCCCGAGGTTTCGCTTGTGGCGATTCTTGACGCCGATAAGGAGGGATTTTTAAGAAGTGAGACATCACTTATACAGACGATAGGCCGTGCGGCGAGAAACGCAGACGGAAGGGTTATAATGTATGCCGATAATATTACCGGTTCGATGCAGAGAGCGATTGACGAAACAAACCGCCGCCGAACCATTCAGGCGGAGTATAACGAGAGGAACGGAATCGTTCCGAAAACGATTAAAAAGAGTGTAAGCGAGGTAATAGAGGCGACAAAAGCGGTGAACGTTCCGCGAAAGGCGGCGACCGCCGAGGAACGCAAGGCGGAGGATACCCGCCGCAAGATAGCCGAGCTTACCGTGGATATGCGCAAGGCGGCTGAGCTGCTTCAGTTTGAGCTTGCGGCGCAGATAAGAGATGAAATTCGCAGACTTGAAGATGAACAAGGAGATAGCTGATGAATAAAAATATTATTATTAAAGGTGCAAGAGAAAATAACCTTAAAAATATATCACTTGAGATTCCCAGAGACAAATTAGTGGTTATAACGGGGCTCAGCGGCTCGGGAAAGTCATCGCTTGCTTTTGAGACAATCTATGCCGAGGGTCAGCGCAGGTATGTTGAATCGCTTTCGGCATATGCAAGGCAGTTTTTGGGGCAGATGGACAAGCCTGATGTTGACCTGATTGAGGGACTTTCACCCGCGATTTCGATTGACCAGAAGACAACGGGAAAGAATCCGCGTTCAACCGTCGGAACGGTTACCGAGATTTATGACTATATAAGGCTTTTGTACGCGAATGTGGGAATTCCGCACTGCCCTAAGTGCGGAAAGGAGATAGCTCCGCAGTCAATTGACCAGATTGTAGACGCCGTTCTTGCCCTTCCGGAAAAGACGAAGATACAGGTTATGGCTCCGGTCGTCCGCGGAAGAAAGGGCGAGTATATAAAAACCTTTGAAAAGGCGCGGAAGAGCGGATTTGTTCGTGTCCGCGTCGACGGTGAAATGTACGAACTGACGGGCGAGCCGATAAAGCTTGATAAACAGAAAAAGCATAGTATTGATATAGTGATAGACAGGCTCGTGATTCGTGACGGAATAAATAAGCGGCTCACCGATTCGGTTGAGACTGCACTTAAAATGGCTGACGGTCTTGTCTTGATTGATGTAATAGATGGCGAAGAACATATGTTCAGCCAGAATTATGCCTGTGATGACTGTGGCATAAGCATACCCGAGTTCACGCCGAGAATGTTTTCGTTTAACACTCCCTACGGTGCGTGTCCGACCTGTATGGGTCTCGGAACGGTCACATCTGTATCACCGGACCTTGTGATTCCGGATAAGAGCCTCAGTATAAACGAAGGAGCGATTGTTGCCTCCGGCTGGAACGGAACGGAAAAAAACAGCATATCGCGGATGTATTACGAGGGGATGGCCGAACGCTATGGGTTTAGCCTTGATACGCCGATTGAAGAACTTCCCGATGAAATAGTAGACATTCTTTTATACGGAACAAAAGGAGAAAAGCTTAAATTAACCTATGACAGACGATACGCAAAGGGCGTGCAGTATGCCAAGTTTGAAGGGATTATTCCGAATCTGAAACGCAGATATGAGGAAACCACGTCAGAGTGGGCAAAAGCGGATATAGAAAGCTTTATGGTAAGCGCAAGGTGCCCCGACTGCGGCGGAGCACGTTTAAAACCCGAAACTCTTGCCGTGACTGTTGACGGGTTGAATATAAACGAGCTGACACAAATGTCCGTTGTGGATGCTCTTGAATTTTTCAAACAGCTTCGCGAAAAGCTTTCGCCGAAGGAAATGATAATAGCTAAAAACATTTTAAAGGAGATTATAGGAAGGCTCGGTTTTCTTGAAGATGTCGGCCTTGACTATCTCACTCTGTCGCGGAGTGCGGGAACGCTTTCGGGCGGCGAGGCACAGCGTATACGCCTTGCTACACAGATTGGTTCAAGCCTTATGGGAGTTATATATATACTTGATGAGCCGAGCATAGGCCTTCATCAGCGTGACAATGACAGGCTCATCGACACACTTAAAAGGCTCAGAGACCTGGGAAACACCCTTCTTGTAGTTGAGCATGATGAGGATACCATGCTTGCCGCCGACCATATAATCGACATCGGTCCGGGTGCGGGAATCCACGGTGGTGAGGTTGTGGCCGAGGGAACGGCCGAGGAAATTATGAAGTGTGAGAATTCGATAACCGGTATGTATCTCAGCGGAAGAAGAAAGATTCCCGTGCCCGAAAAGCGCAGAGAGGGTAACGGAAGCTTTCTTGAAATCAAGGGAGCGGCCGAGAATAACCTTAAAAATATCAACGTTAAAATTCCTCTCGGAACATTTACGTGCATAACGGGCGTTTCGGGAAGCGGAAAAAGCTCGCTTGTCAACGAGATTCTTTATAGGGCTCTTGCTAATGAGTTAAACGGAGCGAAAAAGGTACCCGGAAAGTACAAAAAAATTATCGGAAGCGAAAACCTTGATAAGATAATAGATATAGACCAGTCGCCGATAGGCAGAACACCGCGGAGTAATCCGGCAACCTATACGGGACTTTTCGGCGATATACGAAATCTTTTTGCGATGACCGCTGAGGCAAAGGCACGCGGCTACAGCGCCGGAAGGTTCAGCTTTAATGTGAAGGGCGGACGCTGTGAGGCGTGCAGCGGTGACGGAATAATCAAGATAGAGATGCACTTCCTGCCGGATGTATACGTTCCTTGTGAGGTGTGCGGCGGAAAGCGCTATAACCGCGAAACGCTTGAGGTTCGCTATAAGGGAAAGAATATCTATGATGTGTTGAATATGACTGTGGAAGAAGGCTGTGAATTCTTTGCGAATATTCCGAAGATTCAGCGGAAGCTTCAGACCCTATATGATGTGGGACTTGGATATATCAAGATTGGTCAGCCGTCAACCACTATGTCGGGCGGTGAGGCACAGCGTGTTAAGCTTGCGACTGAGCTTGCTAAGCGCAGCACGGGAAAGACGATATACGTCCTTGACGAGCCGACAACAGGACTTCATGCGGCGGACGTGCATAAGCTGACAGAGGTGCTTCAGAAGCTTGTTGACGCGGGGAACACGATAGTTGTAATAGAGCATAACCTCGATATGATTAAGACGGCGGATTATATAGTTGACCTCGGCCCCGAGGGCGGCGAGAAGGGCGGCGAGGTTGTCGCCTGCGGAACGCCGGAGAAGGTTGCACGTTCTAAAAAGTCGTATACGGGAAAGTATCTGAAAAAATATCTGTAAAATAAATGGCGCTGCTGATAGCAGCGCCTCAGACTGTCGAAAAAGTTATTTTCAGCAAGATATTGCTTTGAACTGACTGCCCTAAGCCCATAAATCCGCCGCCGCGCCCGTTACGGCAATGTAGCAATATCTTGCCGAAAGCATTGTGAAAACGCGAAAAATTTCATTTCCTTGCCGCCGCGGTAGGCATGGCGGAATCCGGGGACGGCGTTTTAATAAAAATGAAATTTTTCGTTTATCGGAGTTTATCGACCCTTTCTGAAATGTCCCCCGCCTCTAAGGTGGCGGGGGACATCTGCACTAAGATTATAAATTATTGTTTGAATAGTTCGGTGCTTCTTTTGTGATAAATACATCGTGAGGATGACTTTCTTTAAGACCTGCACCGGTAATCTTAACGAACTTTCCGTTCTTTTTAAGGTCCTCGATAGTCCTTGTTCCGCAATATCCCATACCCGAACGCAATCCGCCGAGAAGCTGGAATATTGTTTCCGAAACGGCGCCCTTATAAGGAACACGGCCCTCAACACCCTCGGGAACAAGCTTCTTGTTCCCCTCCTGGAAGTATCTGTCCTTGCTTCCGTCATTCATCGCGCCGAGAGAACCCATACCGCGGTAAACCTTAAACTGTCTGCCCTGATAGATTTCGCTGTCGCCGGGGCTTTCTTCACAGCCGGCCAAAATACTTCCGGCCATAATTACATCCGCGCCGGCCGCAATGGCCTTAACTATGTCACCCGAGAATTTGATTCCGCCATCGGCGATAACCGGAATGTTATACTTAGATGCAACCTGAGCAACGTCATAAATAGCGGTAATCTGCGGAACGCCGATACCGGCAACTACACGCGTTGTACAGATTGAGCCGGGGCCTATGCCGACTTTAACCGCGTCAGCACCCGCCTTAATCAGATATTCGGCCGCTTCGGCTGTGGCGATGTTACCCGCAACAACCTGGAGGTCGGGGAAGGCTTCTTTAATCTTTCTGAGGCAGTTGGCTATATTATATGAATGGCCGTGAGCCGAATCGAGGACAACAACGTCAACCTTTGCGTTCACAAGCTTTTCGGCACGTTCTAAAACGTCATTGGTTACACCGAGAGCCGCACCGACCAAAAGCCTTCCGTTCTTATCCCTTGCCGAATTCGGATACTGAACAGCCTTCTCTATATCCTTGATTGTGATAAGTCCTTTAAGTCCGCCGTTTTTATCAACGATAGGAAGTTTTTCAATCTTGTGTCTGCGAAGGATTTCCTTTGCCTCATCAAGAGTTGTTCCCTCGGGGGCGGTAATAAGATTTTCGTGGGTCATACAATCCTTAATCTTCTTTGAAAAATCAATTTCAAACTTTAAGTCACGGTTTGTAAGTATGCCGACAAGCTTATCGTTTTCAGTAATCGGAACGCCCGAAATCTTATACTTAGCCATTAACTCTTCGGCGTCTTGAAGCGTATGCTCGGGCGACAGGAAGAACGGGTCGACAATAACGCCGTGCTCGCTTCTCTTAACCTTATCAACCTCGCTCGCCTGTTCCTCAATCGACATATTTTTATGGATAATACCTATGCCGCCTTCTCTTGCAATGGCAATAGCCATCGATGACTCGGTGACAGTATCCATAGCCGCTGTCATAATCGGAATATTAAGCTTTATTTTGTTAGTAAGTCTTGTCGATAAATCTGTCTCTCTCGGATGGAAGTCAGATTCCTGCGGAATCAACAATACATCATCAAACGTCAGGCCTTCCTTGCCGAACTTATCATTTCTCATCAAAACACGTCCTCCTTATTTTACAAAAATAGCCGCTGACTCGGCAGACTCTCGCCTGTCACGCGGCAAATCACGATTTGTTTTCAATTATTATAGCACACTATAAAATCATAGTCAAGCAGAATTTTTAACAAAAAATACTGATTTCAGACACTATTCTTTAATTCTGTATGATATGAGCAAAATCGGCGCCGATTAAATCCGCCAGCTCGTTTGGATTCATCTCAATCTGCGCTCCCCTTCTGCCGCCGCTGAATATGATGTTATCAAAATTCTGTGCCGAATCGTTAATAACTGTCTTAAACTGTTTTTTCATTCCTATCGGACTGCATCCGCCCCTTATATACCCTGTTACCGAATTTATATCCTTAACGTGAATCATCTCGACCGACTTTTCGCCGACAGCCGCCGCGGCCGCCTTAAGATTAAGCTCCTCTGCGACAGGAACAACAAAAACATAATAGTTTCGGCTCTTGCCGACGGCGACAAGCGTCTTAAACACGCGCTCTGTCGGCTGATTAAGCTTATTCGCGATGGTCACGCCGTCGGCAAAGCCGTCGCTTTCATACAAATGTTCTTTATATGATATTTTGTTTCGGTCTAAAATTCGCATTGCGTTGGTTTTTGCTTCCTTTTTCATTCAATGTCACTTCCTGTTATCAATAAGCTATTATCATCTTAACATCCGAATTGAATTTTGTCAATAAAATTATCTTATATTTGTCCATTTTCAGTATTTACATACACGCCGAGTAAGTATATAATAGTCTTGACTGAAGCAAACTCTTTATACAGGACGGAGACGGAATTATGGAAAATTATAACGGATATTTAATCTGCAGTGACCTCGACGAGACGCTCACCCACCGCGGCAGGCTGATTGAAAAGAACACGGCTTCAATTAAAAAATATACTGAAAACGGCGGACTCTTTACGCTGTCGACCGGAAGAACGCCGGCATACCTCTTTGAGACCTATGGCAGGGAAAATCTCTGTATTAACACATATCTCATCTGTCTTAACGGAACGGTCATCTGTGACCCCGACAGCAAGGACATAATATGGGAGCGTTCATACCCCAAAGAGGCTCTCGCCGAGCTTGAACCGATTTCGGCCGATTTCGGCGGCGTGCTTAATATGAACTATTACTGTTTTGAAAGCTCATACGCGCATTATTCCGAAATTCCGAACGGAAGTAATATCAATAAGACGGTTATAGCCTTTGATACACCCGAAAACTGTCATCGGCTGAGACAAAGGCTTGAAACCGAATACCGCGGCATATTCAGCTTTAACAAAAGCTGGGATACCGGGCTTGAAATTCTTCCGTCCGATGCCGGGAAGGGGGCTTGCATCCGCGAGATGAAGTCCCTTCTCGGTGACAAAGCCAAAACCGTTATTGCCGTCGGCGACAACGAAAACGACCTCACTATGATACGCGAAGCCGACATCGGCTATGCGGTCGGGAATGCAATCCCCGAGCTCAAATCCGCCGCCGACAGAATCACCGTTTCCTGCCCCGACGGAGCAATCTCGCATATCATAGAAGATATTTCCGTATAGATGATATTTTCGGTATATAGGAAATATTTTGGTATAACAGAAAATATTTATGCGCATACTGATAACTGATGCCGGAAGCTTCCGGCAAAGCGGAGGTTATCAGTATGCGCTTTTTCAAAAAATACTATCGCCACATCTCAATAGGTCTTGTCAGCGGAATTTTAAACGGACTTTTCGGTTCGGGCGGCGGATGTATCGTTGTTCCCGCAATGGAAAAATTCCTAAAGATGGATGAAAAAAAGTCTCACGCCACAGCGATAGCCGTAATTCTCGTGATGTCGGCCGTCAGCTCATTTTTCTATATCCGCGGCGGATACTTTGATTATAAAATATGGATTCCCGTTACCCTCGGCGGAATAGCCGGTGGTGCGGCCGGAGCCGCAATCCTTTCAAAGATTTCGGTGCGGTGGCTTAAAATAGTTTTCGGAACGGTCATAGGCATCACCGCATTTAAAATGATTTTTTGACGGAGGACTTCAAATGCTGACAGTTATAATAGGTTTTTTAAGCGGAATCATCAGTGGAATGGGCATAGGCGGCGGAGCAATTTTGATACCCGCTCTGATTCTGACTTATGGAATCGAACAAAAGCTTGCTCAGGGAATCAATCTCGTATACTTTCTTCCGACTGCGGTTATAGCGCTTATTGTTCACATAAAGAAAAAAAACGTAGATATAAAAACAGCCGCGATTATCGGCGCCTGCGGAATAATCGGCGCGATAGGCGGCTCTTTGATTGCTATGCGGCTGTCAAGCCATAGTCTTCAAAGGTTTTTCGGTATATTTCTTCTTCTTATCGGAATCCGCGAGATTTATAAAGGAATCAAAACCGATTCATAATACAGTTATAGGTTATTTATCACCTTTTCATACATCGCCTGCATATCAAGCTTTCTTTCGAGATAATATTCATCGGCGGCGAGTGCCTGAAATATCAACATTCCCAATCCGTTTTGTGTTTTAAGGCCGATTCGCTCTGCTTCTTTAAGGAGTGTTGTTTTCGGCGGATTATATATCAAATCGGATACAAGCACACCCTTCGGAAGCGCGTGTAAAAATTCAAGATTTTCAAAATCTCCCCGACAGCCGCTCATTCCGAGCGGAGTGGCGTTTATAAAT
The DNA here is from genome assembly GCA_905201285.1 of uncultured Eubacteriales bacterium. Taxonomy (GTDB): domain Bacteria; phylum Bacillota; class Clostridia; order Monoglobales; family Monoglobaceae; genus UMGS1820. The sequence goes on from CAJKNM010000012.1 coordinate 8,808, forward strand.
ATGTCGGCGTCTCCGCAGCTTTCCGAAAGCTCTTCAAATGCCGCAAAGCTCAGTTCTGTATCGGATATGCCGTCCGCCGCCGCGCAGAGCTCCCTCGCCTTGCTTTGGGTTCGGTTTATGACGCAAACACTCTTCGCGCCTTTGAGCGCGGCCGCCGTCACGAGCGTTCTGACCACGCCGCCCGCGCCGAGTATGACGATTCTGCTGTTTTTAAACTCGTATCCGCTTCGGTTCAGAGAAAGCTCAAACCCCCGGCCGTCGGTATTAAAGCCCGAAAGGCTTCCGTTATTTACACAGACGGTATTGACCGATTCAGAAAGCCTCGCATCGTCAGAAATTTCGGAAAGAAATTTTAAAATATCAACCTTGTGCGGCATTGTCAGATTAAATCCGTCAACTCTGTCAGAAACCGCGTGCGCTATGTATCTTTTAAGACCGCCCGCGGCTACCCTTACCTTTTTATATTCATATTCAACACCGAGAGCCGAAAGCGCCGCCCCGTGAACCGCGGGTGACAGACTATGCTCTATCGGATCGCCTATTACCTCAAGTCTAATCATTTTGCTCACCTTTAATATTCTCGGCGAGATACTCAATGGCAAGCTTATAACCGTCAAAGCCCAATCCGCAAATCTGACCGATGCACGACGGTGCGGTGACCGACTTTCGGCGGAATTCCTCTCTCTTGTGAATATTACTCAAATGGACCTCAACAGCCGGAAGCTTCACCGCCGCAAGTGCATCCGCTATAGCATAGCTGTAATGCGTATAAGCGCCCGGATTTATCACAATTCCGTCCTGCGTACCGAGGGCATAATGAATATAGTCAATTATGTCTCCCTCGCTGTTGCTCTGAACGACAACAACCTCAACCTCAACGGATTCGGCATAATCCTCTATGTACTTTTCAAGGTCTGAATATGTCTTGTTTCCGTATACCTCCGGCTCTCTTACTCCGAGCATATCGAGATTCGGGCCGTTTATAACCATAATTTTCATAAATCATCTGCTCCTTATCACTCTGACAAGCGCCGAAACTGCGCTTTTTAAATCAGAATTATTTAAAATTTCGGTACTGCACGCGCGCCTATAGCGTCTGTATCTCTCATTATAAAGCCGAAAAATCGTGTCTTTTCCGCTTTTCATCAGCGGCCGCTGAGAACATTCAATGTCCTCAGCAATTTTTTCCGGAGGGCGGTCGATAAACACAACCTCCTCCCCGCTGTTTTGAAGAAGCTCAATATTCTCTTCTCTTACTACAATTCCTCCGCCGGTCGATATGATTTTGTCTCCGCCGCCTGAAAGCTCTTTTTTCAACGTCTCGCTCTCGATATTTCTGAAATATTCCTCGCCGTCACGGCTGAATATTTCAGAGATAGGTCTTTTCTCGGCCTTTTCGATTTCACTGTCCATATCAACAAACTTAAGGCCGAGCCTGTCCGCGGCAATCCTCCCGAGGGTGGTCTTTCCGCAGCCCGGCATTCCTATTAAAAAAAACTTCATTTTTCTTCCCCCGAACTTGCGGTGCTTCTATAGTTACCCAGGATTCTGAAGTCCTGTGTTTCCTCCACTGCCGCATCGGTTATCGACCTGACCTCATCGTTTGAAAGACAACCGGTATAGTCGGCATAAAACCTGTACTCAAACGGCTTTCCGTTCACCGTTCTGTCGGCTATCGGCCGCGATTCAAGCTTCATAAGGTTAAGTCCTCCCCGTGCAAATGCGTCCAGAACCCTTGCCAGCTCGCCGCTCTCGTGCTTTAATGTAAACATAACGCTTATCTTATCACAATTTGAGTCGATGTGGGGCGCTTTTGAAATTACAGCGAACCTCGTTGTGTTTCCGTTGCTGTTATTAATATCCTCGGCGAGAATTTCAAGTCCGTAAAGCCTTGCGCTTCGCCGTGCGGCAATCGCCGCCCTTGAGGGATCACCGCTGTCGGCTACCATCCTTGCCGACAGTGCCGTACTGTAATATTCCTCGTGCGTCACCCCGCTTAGTGAATTCAAAAAGTTACTGCATTGCAGGAACGCCTGTTCGTGTGAATACACCGTTTTTATGTCGCTGAGGCTTGACCCCTTTATGCCCATAAGGCAATGTCTGATAGGAACGTATATCTCACCCACTATATAAAGGCCGTATTTGACAAGCAAGTCAATAACCTCGGAAATCGTTCCGGTTGACGAATTCTCTATCGGAAGCACCGCATAATCCGCCTTTTCTTCATTCAGCGCGGTGTAAGCATCTTCGAACCTTGACGCATAAAAACGGTCACAGTTCTCGCCGAAGAAGCCTATTGCCGCTTCCTCGCTGTATGCCCCCTCGCTTCCGAAATACACAACCTTAGGATTTTCTTTAATCGGTTCCGACTTTTTAAGCAAGTCAGCGCTGTGAATACGGTTCTCCGAATCAGAAAGAATCTTGCTTTGGCGCACGCGGCTTATCGTCATAATCGAGTTAAAAAAGTCATGCACCTCGTTTTTCATCTCCGAGGTTTTCTTCACTTTGTTTTCAAGCACTGCCTTTTCACGTTCCGCATCGAAAATCGGCTTTCCGACACGGCGCTTGTATTCGGCAACGCGGCCGCAGACCTTCATTCTTTCAATAAACAGCGGCAGGAGCTGTGAATCTATCTCATCTATTTTATCTCTCAGCTGAATAAGCTCGTCCATAATTACCTCCGCCTCTCATAAAATCATATCAAGAATCGCTATCGCCGCCGCAGCCTCTATCACAGGAACCGCTCTATGCACGATACACGGGTCATGTCTGCCCTTTATCTCGATTTTAGTGTTTTCCATCTTGCTTATATCAACCGTTCTCTGCTCTGAGGCGATAGACGGCGTCGGCTTAAGCGCAGTCCTGAAAACTATCGGCATTCCGTTCGTAATACCGCCGTTTATGCCGCCGTTGTGATTTGTATATGTCATTATTTTTTCGCCGTTGGTATAGAACTCGTCATTTGCATATTTTCCGTCCGTTTCGGCGAAACGAAAGCCCAGACCGAATTCGATTCCCTTAACCGCCGGAACAGAGAACATCATAGACGAAATTCTGCTCTCGACCGAGCCGAAGAACGGCGACCCGACACCGGGCGAAATCCCGCACACGGCACATTCAACCGTACCGCCGACCGAGTTTTTTTCGCTCCTGTATTTTTCGATAACCGCCGACATTTCATTGCCCTTTGAATCATCGATTACGGGAAATTCTTTGTATAGCAATTCATTAAGGGTCTTTTTGTCAACTCCCGCCATATCAAACGGCGTGTCGAACACGTTTTCTATGCTATAGATGTGTGCGCCGACCTCTATTCCCCTTTCGGAAAGAATCTGCTGTGCAACAGCGCCGGCAAACACAAGCGGCGCGGTTATCCGCCCCGAAAAATGTCCGCCGCCGCGGAAGTCCCTGCTCTCGCCGTACTTACAAAGTGCGGTGAAATCCGCGTGCCCCGGCCGCAGAAGCTCGGGTGTATAATCACGCGAACGCGTATCGGTATTAAAAATCACTCCGCAGAGCGGCGTTCCCGTTGTCATTCCGTTATAAAATCCCGACAGGATTTTAACCTCATCGGCCTCCCGCCGCTGTGTAGACAGCGTATTTCTCCCGGGGGCACGGCGTTTCATCCGAAACGCAATTTTATCGAGATCAAGTTTTGTTCCCGACGGGATTCCGTCGATTACAATTCCTATTCCCGCGCCATGCGATTCGCCAAATATACTGACTCTGAACCTTTCACCCCATTGATTCATCTCTACCACCACCGTATATCAATTCATAATTAAAGCTTATTATACACCTCAAAGAAGTCGGGATACGACTTTTTAACGGCTTCACCCGCGTCAATAATCGTAATATCCAAACCCTCACAGCGCTGTGCGGCGATGGCAAGAGCCATCGCGATTCTGTGATCGTTCCGTGACGAAACATTATTTGATTCAAGCACCTGCCTGCCCACAATTTTCAGGCTGTCTGCACCCTCGGTTATATCCGCTCCGAGATGGCCGAGCTCACTGCAAATCGCTTCTAAGCGGTCGCTTTCCTTCATACGAAGCCTTCCAGCGTTAATAATATTGCTCTCGCCGCGGCAAAAGGCAAGCAAAACCGAGATTATGGGAACAAGGTCGGGTATTTCACGTGCGTCAACGGTTATTCCGTGCATCACTCCCGTCTGTCGGGCGCGGATTCCGCCGTCTTTCTCTTCTATCTTCGCCCCTGTTCTTTTTATTATATCAATAATCTCTCTGTCACCTTGAAGGCTGTCGGCCGACAGTCCCTCACACACAACGTCTCCGCCTATTGCACCGGCAACAAGGAAAAATGCCGCCTGTGAATAATCGCCCTCAACGATAAAGTTCTGTGCTTTATAGCTCTGTCCGCCCGGAATAACATAACGCATATAATTATGATTTTCGACTCTGATTCCGAATTTTTTAAGCACATCTAAGGTCAAATCGATATATCCCCTTGACTCAGCTGTCGTTGTCACAATTATCTCGCTGTCACCCTCGGCAAGCGGAAGAGCAAACAAAAGTCCTGTTATAAACTGTGAGCTTATGTTCCCCTCTATCTCATACGCACCGCTTTTCAGCTTTCCGTCGAGATACATACAATTCCCCTCGGTTATACAGCTTATACCGTGCATACTAAACATTTTAAGATACGGTTCCATCGGTCTCTGCATAAGCCTTCCGTGACCGATAAGCTTGATTTTCTTTCCCGAAAGCAGGGCTATCGGTATCAGAAATCTAAGCGTCGAGCCGCTCTCGCCGCAATCAATCTCAATATTGCCGCCGCTCCGCTTTCTCGTTCCTATACTTACCCTGCCGTCTTTTTTACTATAGGTATACTTGCTTCCGAGAGCGCGTATTCCGTTGAGCGTCGCCTCTATATCCGCCGACAACGCAACGTTACCTATCGTACAGTCGCCCTTAGAAAGCGCCGCCGCAATAATTGCCCTGTGTGCGATGCTCTTTGAGGGCGGAACCTTAACCCTTCCTTTGAGCATTCTCGGTTTAATCGTAATATTATTCATAGTATACCTCCGCCTAAGTCTTATCCGCCCGAACCGATTTTTGAATATATAAACCCGAAACGGATTCATATATTTAAAAATCGGACAAGCAGGCCGAACCTCCGATTAAATATCGGATTTCTTTGTCTTACAGATAACGGCGTCACCGATGCTTTTAAGCAATATCAGATTTATACTGTCTCCGTCGCCCTTTTTATCAACAGCCACGGCGTGTACAAGCTCGTCATGGGAAATATCTGCCGAGGTGGGAAGCCCATACTTTTTTACTACCGCCTCTACCTCGTCCGCTGTTCCCGCGGGGGTTATCCCCATACTTTCACCGCGGCGGCAAGCCATAATCATTCCCGCCGCAACCGCCATACCGTGGGTGTATGTGCTGAAATTATAATGCTTTTCTATCGTATGCCCGTAGGTATGTCCGAAGTTAAGTATCATTCTTTTTCCTGTGTCGCGTTCATCTGCTTCGACAATTTTTCTTTTTATATTACAACAAGTATATACTATTTCAGGAACTTTTGCAAACAATTCTTCATTATTTTCATTATTTTTAATGTTTTTCAACTCAACGAACAAATTCCTGTCCGCTATCGCGCCGTATTTTATAACCTCTGCCATACCGTCGGCGAGGGTTTCGGGCGGGAGAGTTTTAAGACAGTCTGTATCAATAATCACCATCTTCGGCTGATAGAACGCCCCGACAAGGTTCTTCCCCTGAGGAAGATTGACAGCGGTCTTTCCGCCCACCGATGAATCGACCTGAGCCAGAAGTGTCGTAGGAATCTGAACGTATGGGATACCACGAAGGATTGTTGCGGCGGCAAACCCTGTCAGGTCACCCACAACTCCGCCGCCGAGAGCAATAATCAAATCGGTTCTCGTCATTTTAAAGTCAAGCATCTCGCCGTAGAGCCGCTTTAAGTTATCTATTGACTTCGCACTCTCACCCGCGTCAACAACAATCAGTTTTGTCTCATATCCGGAAAGTCCTCTAATAACCTTATCCGCATAAAGCGGAGCAACATTGCTGTCGGTGACAACCGTTATTCTTCCGTCTGATTTGCTCAGTCCCGTTTCTTTAATCAGCTCCGGTATGCGGTCTAAAAGTCCGCCCTCTATGTGTATATCATATTCCCGTCCGGGGAGGTTCACTCTTAATGTTCTCATCTTAAACTCCGTTCCGCCGCCTGTTTATGCGGCACTCTTCCAAGTATGTCAAGCTTGTTCTCACGAACCCTTTCAAGAAGTGAAAAAAGCTTTTTTTCATCATTGTTATTTATCGCGTCTCTAAAGCTTTCAAGCGACCTCATATATCTGTCAAGCTCGTTTACAATCTGTTCGGGGTTTTCCATAAACAGTTCCGTCCACAGCTTTGGGTTAATAAGCGCTATTCTCGTGCAGTCTCTGAAGGCTCCCGCTGTGTATGCAAGGTTCATCTTTTGATTAAAATCAAGGCACAATCCGCACGCCGCAACGTGCATAAGGTCGCTTGTATAAGCAATAATCTCGTCATGCTCATACGGAGTGCTGACCGCAATCTTCCCGGCGCCCATATATTCGGCCATTTCATAAATCAATCTTACGCTTTTCTTATCCGATGCGGACGACGGGGTAATAATAAAACCGCAATCCTTGAAGAGTCCCGCTTCGGCGTGTGTAAAGCCCTCTACCTCCTTGCCCGCCATCGGATGTGAACCGACGTAATAAACGCCGCTTTGCAAGACAGCCTCGATTTCCTTTGATACCCTTGACTTTACGCCGCAAATATCGGTTATTACCGCACCCGGCTTAAAACACCCGGCGTTATCCTTAACTATCTTGACTATACTGTCGGGATACGTTGCGATTATAACCAAATCCGCGTCTTGTATCGCCATTTCCGATTCGGGATAAACCTCATCAACAGCACCTCTCTCTGCGGCAAGCCGCAGTGTCTCGGAATCCGTATCACAGCCTGCGATTTTCGCATTCCGAAAGCCGTGAAGCGCATAAGCCATTGAACCGCCTATTATTCCAAGTCCTATAACAGCTATCTTAAAGTCACTTTCCATTTAAACCACCTTTTTATATGTTAAGTCCTATATTTCTGCCCATTCCGGTCATCTTCTTCATCAGCGAGTCGAACTGTGCCAGATTAAGCGACTGTGCACCGTCACAAAGCGCCTTTTCGGGGCAATTATGAACCTCGATAATCAATCCGTCCGCGCCGACAGCCATTGCCGCAAGAGAAAGCGGCTCTACCATCCAGCTCATTCCTGCCGAATGTGACGGGTCAACGATTACCGGAAGGTGACTGAGCCTTTTAACCGCCGGAATCGCGCTTAAATCAAGCGTGTTTCTGGTGTATGTTTCAAAGGTTCTTATTCCTCTTTCACAAAGAATAACGTTTTCGTTTCCGCCGGCTAAGATATACTCGGCAGACATCAGCCATTCCTCGATTGTGGCAGATAATCCTCTCTTTAACAAAATCGGCTTGCTGCACTTGCCCAGTTCCTTGAGCAGGTCAAAGTTTTGCATATTTCTTGCGCCGACCTGAATCACGTCAACATCGCGTTCAAACCTTTCGACCAGGGCGGGCGACATAATCTCTGTCACGATAGGAAGCCCGGTCTGTTCTCTTGCTTCTTTTAGAATTTCAAGGCCCTCAAGCGCAAGGCCCTGGAAGGAGTACGGCGAGGTTCTGGGTTTGTAAGCGCCGCCGCGGAGAAGCTTTGCACCGCTCTTTTTAACTCCGTTTGCAACCTCTGTCATCTGCGTCTCGCTTTCGACCGAACACGGACCTGCAATAACAGTGAAACCCTTGTCCCTTCCGATTTCGGCATCTCCGACCTTCACAACCGTATTTTCGGGATGGAACTTTCGGCTTGCCTTCTTGAAAGGCTCGGCTATTCTCATTACCCGATCGACGTGTTCGTTAAGCATAAGCTTGTCAGGGTCGATTTTACCTGTATCACCGATAAGACCGAGGACGGTATAATTAATACCCTGATTTAAAACTACGTCAAGACCCATACCTTTAACGTATGTCACCACGCTGTTTACATCCTCTTTTTTTGTTCCCGGTTTCATTATTACTACCATTTTATTTCATTCCTTTCAGATAATTTTTTAGAAAAAAAACAGGGCAGGTTCCTTTGAACCTGCCCTAAAAGTTTTATTAATATACAAAATTGATATATGAATTAACTCAGGCTCAAAGGTCTTTTAGATTTATCGTAGCAAAAATAGCCGTAGCCATAAAAGCTAAAGCTAAAGTTAAACTCATATGTTGTGTTTGAAGAATTTGTTGCGTTTAAATCTTTCAGACAATTCATAGCCGTTGTTCCTTTCAATTTATTTAAGTTTGCAAACATTACAGTAATCATACTCCCTTTTTTTCAAAATGTCAAGATTTTTCTCAAAAAATTTTTATTTTATATATTTTGTCGAAAAAACAGATTACTTTAGCTCAATATTTTATCACTTTAGTTGCAATTTTGTAATTTTAACTCCGTTTCAAGAGCTTCATTACGATTACTGTCATATCATCGCTCACGTGATTGGTATGAAGAGTCTTGGCCATATCCATAATCCTGTCCGCAAGCTCCTGAGCCGGCATATTCGGGTCGGCCTCCTCGACCATTGTCTTTATCCAGTCCTCGTGACCCTTTTTCATCTGAAGGCCGTCACTCAGCATAATTATAACATCTCCGTCACCCAGCTTGTGCGCAAAGGTTTCGATTTCCATATCCTGAATTACCCCAACCGGAAGGGATGCCGCCCTGACCGTTTCCGCCGTGTTTCCGCGCTTGATATAACTCGGCTCGGCTCCGTTTTTTATGAATTCCGCCTCACCGGTATACAGGTCTATCACACACATATCCACCGTGGCAAAGGCCTCGTTTGCCGACTTCATCACCATTATGGAATTCACCAGGCGTACCGCGACAGTTCTGTCGAAGCCTGCCTCTAAAAAGTCGCCGAGAACCTTAACCGTCGCTCCGCTGTCTCTTGCCGCACGCCGGCCCGTTCCCATTCCGTCACTCAATGCTGCCGCATACTTGCCGTCGCTTAAATATCTCATCACACAATTATCGCCGCTTACTTCAAGAGCGCCGCTGAATGCCGCTCCGGCTTCAACCATATATCCCTCGGGCTGAGCAAAGCGCATAAGTATCTCGCCCCTGTCTCGCCTTGATGCACCCACCATAACCATCTTTGCCCCCAATACCGCGTGCAGGGCAAGCTCCGCCGCACGGCGCGCGGTCTCGGCATTCTCATCCGCTATCGCACCTATGTACGCAAAGTACCTTCCGTTTATTCCAAGCGTCACATCAAGCTCTGTGACCTCTATCTTTTTCGCCGAAAGTCTCATTCTTATCTCTTCCTCGGCACTGCTGTCTATCCGTTCTTCATACAGCTCGTCCGAAATCCCGTCCAGAATCTGCGCCACGCTTGCAAGCTGCTCGCCGGCAAGCTCACGATTCTCGCAGAGCTTGCTCTTCCATACGCAATTAATCTTATACACCTCAAATAACCGATTCATTTCATTCACCAGCCTGCGGCAGCGCAGGCATCTTCCGCTGAAACACTCATCGGCCTCGCCCTCGGTCAGCTCTCCCTGTTCCTCCATAATCTTCAGCATTTTGAAAAGTGACTTATATGTACTGTTAAAGCTGTTTACCCAGCACTCGCTCATTTTTGAACATTCACGGCAGACGCGTTCTGCCACTCCGTCAAACATCAGCGAAACATCCTCCATATCCGCACCGCCGTCCTTATCCGACAGCTCTAAAAATGTCTGAGCCAGCACCCTGAACGAGTCCGCCGCGTTTTCAAGTCTGACCTTTATATAATCCCGACAGCGTGTGTCGTCATTGCCGCCGCGCTTAATGCCGGCAATCCTCCCGACCGTGCGCGCGGCGATGTCGGGCGTAGCCATAACGGCAAGCATCCCGAGCGGCGCGTCAAGATATGCGAGTGCGTTCCCGTCCTCGCCGCAAAGCACAGCCGCGGCTACCACTGCGGCTGCCATTGCCGCACCGACCGCGTACCTTCCGCGGCGTGATACTATACCGCCCGCGGCTCCGCCAAGCGTGAATATCGCAACCAGCGCCACCGCGGTATCCCACGAACCGCCGAGGAGACCGACAACCGCTCCGCATACCGCTCCGCAGCCTATTCCGCCGCAGAGCGCAAATTGCGCCGTACACCAAAATCCGATTACATTCGCCGTACTAAACCATGAACCTATATGAATATTTTTAAAGCCTATCAGCGAAATTCCCGCCGCTATGGCAATGCACAACTTTTCTTCTTTGTTCATAGCGAAGATACTGCTTCTTCGCCCCTGCAACACACCGCGGTTTCGCTCAAACACAAGAACTCCCGCCGCCGTCAGCGCGCGCGTCGGCAAGCACGCCGAGCGCTCCGCCCGCTGAAAATCCGACCCAAATAAGCTGAACCGTTCCGGCAAGCACAACCGATGTCACCACCGCCGCCACCGCCGCGGTAGTCGGGATGTCCCCGCTGTCCCGATCCGCAACAAACAAAAACAGCAGGTATGCGGCTATACAGCTTATGTAACGGATTGCCGCCGCGGTATCGAAGAGCGTTATGTATCCAAGCGCCGCCATAGCTCCGCTTATTACCGCCTCGGCGCTAAACCGCCGCTCAAGCGCAACAAATGACAGTCCGAACGGCGCAATCCCTGCCGCAGGCATCGCCCTTGCCAATAAAAATCCTGCCGTCCGAACTATAACACTCTGTACGCTGACCCCTGCACCTTTTTTTATCTTTTTTATTTCAGACATTTCCTGTCTTTCGCATCTGTTTGTCTGCTCCACTTTTCACACCTCGTCGTTTACTTAAATACATCCAATATTATATCCATAATATCCCAATTATTCTGTCGAAGCAAGGTATGAATAATAAAAATTTTTTAAAACTTAAATAAAGCACAGACTATCAGGGTAGCGACAGTCAAAGCAATCGCGGCGGCGATTGCCGGTTTGTGGAATTTTCGCCGATGCCGAGGGCGATAAGGGATGCCCTCCACTGTATTTATATAGTTATTAATTATCTCCTGGGCTTCGGATATGATTCCGCTGCCGACGCTTCGGCGCGGGCTTATCCCTTCGGATTTTAAAATAAATATCGCCTGTTCTATTGAATCTGAATGTATGTTGCTTATGATTACGGCTCTCTTTCCGCTCTTGTCAATCATAGAAGTTCCTCCCTCGGGTTTGTTTATATTCTATTCTTGACAAACCCGCGGGATTTTATACCAAAAAAGTTTACTGTATCTGTGATAATATTATTCCACAGCACTTTTCTTTTTATAGATTAAGATGTAAGCGACAACACAGATTATCACTGACAGAAACCGAAGTTATATCCGCCACACTTCCGAACTGACCGATAATAAACAGGTCTGCCATTCCGTATAAGGTCTGTAAAAAATATGAAAGCAGATACGGAAGTGAAAAATACAGAATATTTTTAAATACACTTCCGGTCGTGAGATTTCTTTCCATTATGCGATTCCTCCGATACCTGTGCATTTCTGTATATTATAACATCAATCACGGGTATAATGTCAATTCTTTTTTGACTTTTTGTCGGTTAACAAGAAATACTGTTACTTTTCACAAAAAAGACAGGGCTAAACAGCACAAATGTAAAAAAGCCGCAGCAAAACGGAATCGTTTTGCTGCGGCTCCAAAATTCATTAAAGTGCCGACTGGGTATCATTGGGGTCGCCGTTGATAGCCAAATCATATTCGTGTGACCAGTCAAGGCCGCGGTATTCCGCCGCGCGATCATCCTTTTCGATAAAGTCCATAAGAAGGTCAAGCATCTCTTTTGTCCATGTATTCTTGTCAATCTGAGCGGTGGTGAACTTATTAAGCGTTATCATTTCAAAGCCAAACAAGTCCTTAACCTGAGTTTTTGCTGCTCCGCCGACTACCTCCTCTACGAGATGGCTGGGTATGAACAAAACTCCGCCGCCCGCGCCAAATACAACGTCGCCGGGAAGGCACACCGCATTTCCTATTCTCGTCACCGTGTTATATCCTGTCATAATAAAGTCACGGATAGGTGTCGGGTCGATTCCTCTGTAGTATACCTGAGTATTCTCAACCCTCTTCATCTGTTCGGTATCACGAATACCGCCCCAGATTACCGCACCGCCGTTTTCGTTTTTGGTCTTGTTTTTAAGAGCGGTGGTGAGGTTTCCGCCGAGGAAGGTTCCCTTGTAAATCTTATCGTACATATCGATTACCGGAACATCCCCCTCAACAAGGTTATCAATAACCCACTGATTATATGTACCGGTTCTGTTCTCTGAGCGGCCTATATCCTTAACAACACCGTCAAGGTCCGGGCGGTATGGGCAGTAAGTCGCGGTAACCGCTCTTCCTATCAGCTTTCTTCCGTCATCGTGAAGAGTGTGGAATCTTCCCTCAAACTGACTTTCATAACCCTTTACGAAAATCGGCTTCCACACTTCTTCAAGGGTCAGTGTCTTTAATGCCTTTAAATATTTATCGGCAACTTTAGGTCTGCCGTCTTCAAATCTCTCGCCCTCCCACTCCGGGGTGAGTGCAATTATCTCATCTCTGTCATTAAAATGCATTTTTATAATCTCCTATCATTATTTTCTTATTTTACAAATGCATACCGCCGTCAACAATTATCTCGCTTCCGGTTATATAGCTTCCCTCGTCAGAGCAAAGCAAAAGAGCCGCCCCGTTCATAGCCTTTGCGTCACCGACATACCCCATGGGGATCGAGTCGTTTACCTTCTTGAGAAACGCTTCATCAGACAGCGCCTCCGAATTTCTCGGCGTATAGATTGCGCCCGGAGCAATATTGTTTACCGTTACCCCAAACTTAGCCGTCGCCTTAGCGATACCTTCAACAAGCTTCATCTGTGCCGTCTTAGTCACACCGTAAAGCAAAAGCTCGGGGTGATTATTGTACTGATTTACACTACCTATCGTGACAATTCTTCCGCGGCCGTTCGCCTTCATATACGGAAGGTACTCTTTTATGATATAATACGTGCTTTTCAGATTACAGTTAATCTGATTGTCTACCTCTTCATCGCTGAAGCCGTCCCACGGTCTCTTATACTGCACCGACGCATTCAGAATCAGAATATCCACGCCGCCGGTCTGTGAAAAGAGGCTCTTCGCCGCGTTTGCGTCAAGCAAATCCGCCGTTGCGATTTTATCCGTTCCTATATACTGTGCCGCGGCTTTAAGCTTTTCCGACGGATGAGTGCCGTGAGCAAAGACCTCGGCACCATGATCGGAAAGTGTCTTTGCCAGCTCCTTGCCTATTCCCTGTGACGAGCCGGTAACAAGCGCCGTTCTTCCGGTTAAATCAAACATTTCTCTTTCACCTCATACTCTTTGTCAAATTCCATAATAAATCCGCTTTTTACGTTATCCGTAAACTTAGCGGGATCCTCTGAATTACTTTCAAACATATCATAGTGATTCGGCACCGCCACACCCGGCCTGATTATGTTTGCAAGCTTAACCGCCTCAGACACGTTCATATTTCCCATACGTCCGTTTATACAGATGAACATAATGTCACACTTGATATTCTCAAGCTTGTCATTATAATATGTATCACCCGAAAAATACAAGGTTGTATCATCATAGTTTATCAAAACCCCGACAGCGGGAACCGTATGATCGGCAAATACCGCGGTTATTTTAAACTTCCCGATTTCATAACTCTCTCCCTCGTCAAAGCTAAGATACTTCTTCACGCCGAGTTCCTTAAGAGTTTTCTCACAGTCCGTCGGTGCATAAAAGGTTATCGACTTATCCATAAGCGGAATCGCGTCAATATCCACATGGTCTAAATGATTATGAGTACAGATTACCGCGTCTGCCCGAAGTTCCTCGGGTTTCACGGGAACAGGCCGCGTGCGCGGTCTCTGCGCAACACGGTTTACCACGTCCGAAAGATACGGGTCTATACATATTGTTGTTTCTCCGTCGGTCAAAATATATCCGCTTTGACCTATCCATCTGATTTTCAGCATATTAAATTAATCAGCTCCATTCGCGGTCGTTTGCCCACTCGTTATTCCATTGAGTTGTCGGCTCCCACTGACCTTTGTATTTTTCGTGGATATGTTCGGCTATAAGCTCTTCGTTAAGACTGTCGATTCCGAGACCCGGCTTATCGGGAACATTAACAAAGCCGTCTTTAAACAGCGGATTGTCAATTCCGTTTGCCAAATCGTTCCACCACGGAACATCGATTGAGTGGAATTCAAGCGCAAGAACGTTCTGAACAGCCGCAGCCGCGTGAACCGCCGCCATGCAGGCAATCGGACTTTCGGCCATATGTATAGCCATAGCAACGCCGTACTTATCACACATATTTCCTACTTTTTTAAGCTCCATTGCTCCGCCGACAGTCAGAATATCGGGGTGAACAACAGAAACGCCGCCGCTCTTCATAAGCGGTTCAAAGTTCTCGGCAAGGTAAATATCCTCACCTGTGCAGATAGGAACATTAACCGCATTTGAAATCTTAACGAAATGCTCGGTATAATGCCAGGGGGCAATATCCTCAATCCAAGCAATATTGTATTTTTCAAGACGCTTCGCAAACATAATGCAGTCCTGAATACAAATATGTCCGAAGTGGTCAATAGCGAGCGGTACCTCATATCCGATAACCTCGCGAACCTGCTTAACATAATCTTCGAGATAATTCATACCCTTTTGTGTCAGGTGAATTCCCGTTGCGTGATGCGGAATGGTGAACACTTCATAGTTCTTTCCGAGCATCATATCCATATCAATTGAACCCTTCTGATGGTTAATCGCCTTCATTGAGTATTTTTTAATATCCTCTAAAAATCCGAGCGGTGCGTTAAGGCATCCCGGCTCATCAAGCATAAGCTCAATACCCAAGTCCATTTTAAGGAAGGTGAAGCCCTGGTCCATTCTCTTTTTAAGCGCCTTGCCCATATCGGTTCCGGTGTGCTTTCCGTCAACATCCGTGTCACAGTAAACGCGAACCTTATCGCGGAACTTTCCGCCGAGCATCTGCCAGAGCGGAACGCCCCATGCCTTACCGGCGAGGTCCCACATTGCGATTTCCAGACCCGAAACGCCGCCGCCCTGACGCGAATGACCGCCGAACTGTTTGATTCTTCTAAAAATCTTGTCTACATTACAGGGATTTTCACCGACAAGTCTCGATTTAAGCATAAGCGCATATGTTGCGCTTGACGCGTCACGAACCTCACCATAGCCGACAAGACCCTGGTTGGTATAAACCTTAATCAGCGGACAATGCTTCGGCGCACCGTTAATATTTGCCACACGAATGTCCGTTATTTTCAGTTCAGACGGTGATGAGCAGGTGTTGATATTCTGTTCAATATTTTCTTTTATACTATTATTCAATGATAAAGCCTCCTTGACTTTGGTTTTATTGTATAGTATAATAATATCACATAAGGTCGATTTTGTCTTTTACTATATTACGAAATTTCTCCACTATTTTTTGAAAGTCACAGGTGATGTTTTATGCGGTTCGGTGAACAATGTCTTTTGGATAACCACAATACTCCTATACTTAAGGCATACTTTTCGGCTCTTTCCCCCGAAAAAAGAGCCTTCAGAAAGCACCATCACGCCGAATGTGAAATATCGGCTTTTATTTCGGGTTCGGGAACTTATACCACCTCGGATAAAAGCTATGAATTTTCGCCCGGGTCGGTTTTTGTATTCAGCGGTGATGAGGTTCATTGTATAACCGAGATAAAATCAGATTTTAAGCTTTTAAACCTCAGGTTTATGCCAAGCCTTTTGGTGTCTGAGGGCGGAGATTTAAGCCTTCTTAAAATCTTCTTTTCAAGAAGCCGGGGCTTTGAAAACCGTATTGACCCAAGTAACCCGTCAACCGCTGTTATTCATAATAAGATAAAGGAAATCGCACGCGAACTTTCCGAAAAGCGTGAGGGAAGCAACACGATGGTCAGATACCTCCTTTTTTCGATTTTCGTTTCGCTCATCCGCGACTATGACTATGTTGATTCCAAAGACCCGTATATCGAATATAAAAACAGCGTCAGCTCAATCGGAGACGCTCTTCGTTATATAGATGAGAACCTCGAAAAGCCTCTGACCCTTTCCGAAATCTCATCTGTTGCGGCGATGAGCCCCGCATACTTCTCGACGGTTTTTAAGAAGATAAACGGGCTCTCGCCCTGGCGCTATATAACGATAAGGCGCGTTGAAAGAGCGGTTGAGCTTTTGAAAACGACCGAGCTCACTAAGCTTGATATAGCGATGCAATGCGGCTTCAGCAGTTCTTCAAACTTCTATAAGGCTTTTACCGCCGTGACCGGAAAGCGGCCGAAGGATTATCAGGCACACAAGTAAAAAGCCGCCAAAACGGCGGCTTTTTTACTTTATTTCTTCATCATTTCAACTACCTTATCGCCCATTTCGCGGGTTCCGAGAAGCATTCCGTCCTCGTCCATTATATCCGCTGTCCGATAACCGGCATCAAGCACCGCTGAAACAGCGTTCTCTATGCACTCTGCCTCCGCGCCTAAGTTAAAACTGTCGCGAAGCATCATTGCACACGAAAGAATTGTCGCGATAGGGTTCGCCTTGTTCCGACCGGCTATATCGGGCGCACTCCCGTGAATCGGCTCATACATTCCGAGAGATGTGCTTCCGAGCGAAGATGACGGAAGCATTCCGATTGATCCCGTAGTCATACTCGCCTCATCCGACAGAATATCGCCGAACATATTCTCGGTAATAATTACATCGAACTGACCCGGATTTCTCACAAGCTGCATAGCGCAGTTATCAACAAGCATATCCTCATACTCAACCTCGGGATATTCCTTTGAAAGTCTGTGCATTGTCTCTCTCCAGAGCCTTGAGGTTTCAATAACGTTTGCTTTATCGACGCTTGTGACCTTTTTGCGCTTACGCTTCATAGCGAGTTCAAACCCCACTCTTCCTATACGCTCTATCTCTTTTTCCGAATATTTAAGTTCGTCATATGCCGTCTCGCCCATATCTCCGCCGTCACGGCGTCCTCTCTCACCGAAGTACAAGCCTCCGGTAAGCTCGCGGACTATTACCAAATCAAGTCCGCCGTCTGAAATTTCGGGTTTAAGCGGGCAGGCATCAGCAAGAGCCTTATGCATCTTTGCGGGTCTGATATTTGCAAAAAGCCCAAGCTGACTGCGCAGGCCAAGCAGGGCCTTCTCGGGTCTTTGGCTTCCGGGAAGGGAATCCCATTTAGGGCCGCCGACCGCGCCGAGAAGAACCGAATCCGATTCCTTTGCGATTTTCACAGATTCCTCCGGAAGCGGAACGCCCGTCGCATCTATTGCACAGCCGCCCGCAAGTATATCGGTATAGTTAAAGCTGTGCCCATACAGCTCACCTATTTTATCCAAAACCTTTTCTGCCTCGGTTACAATTTCAGGGCCTATTCCGTCGCCCTTTACCACCGCTAAATTTATATTCATATCCTTTGCTCCTATCCAATTATTTAAGCGAATTCAACAAGCCGCCTTTATTTATTATCTCCTTAATAAATTCCGGGAAGGGTTCAGCCTGATAGTTCTCACCCTTAGTAACGTTTGTGATAACTCCGCTGTCAAAATCGACCTCGACCTCATCACCGTTTTCGATTTTTTCGGCCGCCTCGCGGCATTCCATAATCGGAAGGCCGATATTTATAGCATTGCGGTAGAAGATTCTCGCAAAGGTTGCCGCGATTACACAGGATATTCCCGCCGCCTTAATGGCAATCGGCGCGTGTTCTCTTGATGAACCACAGCCAAAGTTGTTATGTGCAACCATAATATCCCCCGGCTTTACGTTTTCCACAAAGCTCTTGTCTATATCCTCCATACAATGCTCGGCGAGTTCCGCCGGAACCGAAGTATTCAAATATCTTGCCGGGATAATAACGTCTGTATCAACATTATCGCCGTACTTATGTACTGTTCCTTTTGCCTTCATACGAATTCTCCTCTCTCTACACTTCTTCGGGTGATGCGATATATCCTTTGATAGCCGAAGCCGCCGCAACAGCCGGGCTCGCGAGGTATACCTCAGATTCTGGGTGCCCCATTCTTCCGACAAAGTTACGGTTTGATGTCGATACCGCTCTCTCGCCCTTTGCCAGGATTCCCATATGTCCGCCGAGACACGGTCCGCAGGTCGGTGTTGAAATAACACAGCCCGCGTCCAGGAATATGTCAAACAGACCCTCGTGCATTGCCTGTGCGTAAATCTTTTGTGTTGCGGGAATAATCAGCGCTCTGATACCCTTCGCAACGTGCTTGCCCTTAAGCACCTTTGCCGCACTGCGCAAGTCTTCTATTCTTCCGTTTGTGCAAGAGCCGATTACGCACTGGTCTATTTTAACCTCGCCGACCTCGTCAATCGTCTTTGTGTTCTCAGGCAGATGCGGAAACGCAACCGTCATTTTAATCCGGCTCAAATCTATGTCATACACCTTTTCATACTCGGCATCCTCGTCCGCGGTATACACCGTGTACGGGCGGTTTACTCTGTCCTTTAAATATTCCTTCGTTATCTCATCAACCTCAAAAATTCCGTTCTTTCCGCCTGCTTCAATAGCCATATTAGCCATACAGAGGCGGTCGTCCATCGACAGATATTTAAGTCCTTCGCCCGAAAATTCCATCGACTTATAAAGCGCACCGTCAACGCCTATCATTCCGATAATATGAAGGATTATATCCTTGCCGCAGACCCACTTTTGGGGCTTTCCGATAAGGTTAAACTTCAGCGCCGCCGGAACTTTAAACCACGCCTCACCGGAGGCCATTCCCGCGGCCATATCCGTGCTTCCGACACCTGTCGAAAACGCCCCGACCGCACCGTAAGTACAGGTATGCGAATCAGCGCCGATTATTGCTTCGCCGGGGGCAACAAGGCCCTTTTCGGGCAGGAGGGCGTGTTCCACGCCCATCTCACCCACGTCATAGAAGTTGGTAACATCCATCGCGCACGCAAATTCGCGGCACTGCTTACAATGCTCGGCTGACTTTATATCCTTGTTAGGGGTAAAGTGGTCAAGCACAATCGAAATTTTATCTTTATCGAATATTTTCTCAAAGCCGTTCGCCTTAAACTCGTTTATGGCAACAGGGGTAGTAACGTCGTTTCCCAGCACCATATCCAGCTTTGCGCGGATGAGCTGACCCGCTTTAACCGAGTCAAGCCCTGCGTGCGCCGCCAGAATCTTTTGTGTCATAGTCATTCCCATATATTTTCGCTCCCTTCTTATGCGTTAAGAACCGCACCGGTTGACGCCGAGGTAACCAACCTTGAATACTTTTTCAGGACTCCGTCCTTGATATTCGGCTCTTTGGGTACAAAGTTCTTTCTGCGCTTTTCAAGTTCTTCATCGGAAACCTTAAGCTCGAGCTTTCCGCTTGGAATATCAATCGAAATTATATCGCCGTTTTCAACAAGTCCGATTGTTCCGCCCTCTGCCGCCTCGGGAGAAACGTGACCTATGGCCGCACCTCTTGTTGCACCGCTGAAACGGCCGTCGGTAATAAGAGCAACGTCCTTATCAAGACCCATTCCGCATATAGCCGAGGTCGGCGAAAGCATCTCACGCATACCGGGGCCGCCCTTTGGGCCTTCATAGCGGATAACAACAACGTCACCCTTTACTATATTGCCCGCATATATAGCTGAGATTGCCTCCTCCTCGCTGTCAAACACCTTAGCTGGGCCTTCGTGAACAAGCATTTCTTCAGCGACCGCACTTCTCTTTACCACTGATACGTCGGGGGCAAGGTTACCTTTAAGCACGGCTATTCCGCCGGTCTGAGAATACGGATTATCGATGGGTCTTATTACCTCATAATCGGTGACGGGATGATTTTTTATGTTCTCGCCCTGTGTCTTTCCGGTAACGGTGATTGTATTGAGCTTTAACAGGTTCTTCTTGCTCAGCTCGTTCATCAGTGCGGTTACGCCGCCCGCCGCATACAAATCCTGAACATGGTGTCCTCCTGCCGGAGCAAGGTGACAGAGATTTGGGGTATTTGCACTTATCTCGTTTGCATAGTCAAGGGTGAACTCAGCTCCCGCCTCATGCGCTATTGCCGGAAGGTGAAGCATTGAATTTGTCGAACAGCCGAGAGCCATATCAACGCGAAGGGCGTTGTATATTGCGTCGGGAGTCAATATATTCCTCGGCTTAATGTCGTTTTTAAGCAAGTCCATAATTCTCATACCGGCGGTCTTAGCGAGACGGATTCTCTCTGAGTACACCGCCGGAATTGTTCCGTTACCCGGAAGAGCCATACCCAGAACCTCACTCAGACAGTTCATTGAATTCGCTGTGAACATACCCGAACATGAACCGCAGGTAGGACAAGCCGCATTTTCAAGCTCGTGAAGCTCTTGTTCATCGATTTTTCCCGCTTTTAATGCACCGACTGCTTCCATTCCTGTATTAAAATCACGGTAACATCCCTTAAACTTAACCGAAAGCATAGGCCCGCCGCTTACAACGATAGCAGGAATATTAAGCCTTGCCGCCGCCATAAGCATACCCGGAACAACCTTATCACAGTTCGGAATGAGAACGAGTGCGTCAAACTGATGAGCCTTTGCCATAATCTCAACCGAATCGGCAATAATCTCACGCGATACAAGCGAATACTTCATACCCTCGTGTCCCATCGCAATACCGTCACAGACCGCTATCGCGGGAACCTCAACCGGTGTACCGCCGGCGATTCTCACTCCGTCCTTTACAGCCTTGGCTATATTGTCAAGGTGCATATGTCCGGGAACAATCTCGTTTTGGGAATTTACCACACCGATTATCGGACGGCTGATTTCTTCATCAGTCATACCCAAGGCCTTTAAAAGTGAGCGGTGCGGTGTTCTGTCTATACTTGATTTTATATTATCACTATTCATTTTGATAATTCCGCCTTTCATTTATCTGTAAATTGAAATAAAGGGCAGGGCGAAGCCCTGCCCTATTTAAAAAGGTTCTTATTTCTCGTCGTTCCAGGAATACATCTTACGAAGTTCCTTACCAACCTTTTCAAGCTGATGTTCAGCCTTGATTCTTCTCATTGCATTAAAGTGCGGACGGTTAACCGCATTTTCTGCAATCCAGTTTCTCGCGAAAGTACCGTCTTGAATTTCGCTCAGAACCTTCTTCATTTCTTTCTTTGTGTCCTCGGTGATAATTCTCTTACCTACTTCATAGTCGCCGTATTCAGCTGTGTCAGAAATTGAATGACGCATCTCAGTGAAGCCGCCGTGATAAATAAGGTCAACGATAAGCTTCATCTCGTGGATACATTCAAAGTAAGCATTCTGAGGGTCATAGCCTGCTTCAACCAGGGTTTCAAAACCTGCCTGCATCAGGGCGCAAACACCTCCGCAGAGAACCACCTGCTCACCGAAGAGGTCTGTCTCTGTTTCCATCTTAAATGTTGTCTCCAAAACGCCCGCACGGCTTCCGCCGATACCCGCCGCATAAGCAAGGGCAATATCCATAGCGTTACCCGAAGCGTCCTGATATACAGCCGCAAGGCAAGGAACACCCTTACCGGCAACATACTCGCTTCTAACCGTGTGACCCGGACCCTTAGGAGCAATCATGATTACATCTACATCCTTAGGAGGAATAATCTGCTGGAAGTGAATATTGAAACCGTGTGCAAAAGCGAGAACCTTGCCTGCCGAAAGGTTCGGCTCGATGCTCTCTTTATAAAGCTGTGCCTGCTTCTCATCATTAATAAGAATCATAATAATGTCCGCCTGTGCAGCT